>CAMKSB010000017.1 GCA_946415335.1 uncultured Clostridia bacterium | reverse complement strand
AGCCTGTCGAGGATCGTCATGCTTCCACCTCGGGACGGTTGCTCACTTCGATCACCTTCTCAAGCGTTTTCAGCGCCGCGCCGGAGTCAATCAGCTCAGCGGCAAGCGCGATGCCGCTTTTCAGGCTGTCCGCCTTTTCGTACAGGTACAGCGCCGCGCCTGCGTTCATCAGCACCGCGTTGCGCTTATGTCCTTGCTTGCCGCCGAGAATACCGCGCGTGATCTGTGCGTTTTCCTCCGGCGTGCCGCCTTTCAGATCTTCCTTGGTGCAGCGCTCAAAGCCGAATTTCTCGGGCGTGATAGTGTAGGTTTTGAACCAGCCGTTGTTGATCTCGCAAATCTTTGTCGGTGCGCTCAGGGAGATCTCGTCGAGCTTATCCTGTCCGTAAACGACCATACCACGCTTTACGCCGAGGTTGATGAGTACCTGCGCGAGCGGTTCAACTAAATACTCGTCATATACGCCGAGCAGCTGGCGTTTGGGAGAAGCCGGATTTGTCAGCGGTCCCAAGATATTGAAAACCGTGCGGAAGCCCAGCTCGCGACGGATCGCGCCGACGTATTTCATCGAGGTATGGTACTTCTGCGCGAAGAAGAAGCACATGCCTGCTTCCCTGAGCATCTCGATACAGCGGTCGGGACTTTGGTTGATGTTCACGCCGAGCGCTTCCAGACAATCCGCTGTGCCGCTGTTGGAGGACGCCGCGCGGTTGCCGTGCTTGGCGATCTTGACGCCGCCTGCCGCCGCGACCAATGCCGAAGTGGTCGAAATATTGAAGCTCTGCGCGTTGTCGCCGCCGGTGCCGACGATCTCCAGCACGTCCATGCCGGTGTCGACCTTTGTCGCGTGGTCGCGCATAGCCGCCGCGCAGCCGGCGATCTCGTCGGTCGTTTCCGCCTTAGCGCTCTTGGTGGACAGCGCCGCCAAAAAAGCCGCGTTCTGCGTCGGAGAGGTTTCGCCGCTCATGATCTCATTCATCACGGTATATGCTTCGTCGTAGGTCAGATCTTCCTTGTTGACGATTTTTACGATTGCTTCCTTTATCATCTCATTACCCCCTGATAAAATTTTCTAACATGATTTTTCCGTTCGGTGTCATTATGGATTCCGGATGGAACTGCACACCGAATACGGGATATTCGCGGTGCTGAACCGCCATGATCTCGCCGTCGTCCGTCTTGGCGGTGATCTGTAGGCAAGACGGCATGGTCTTTTCGTCGACGGCAAGCGAATGATAACGCGCCACCACGTCCTTTTGCGGACAGTGCTGAAACAGGAGCGTGTCCGTGTCCAGCGTGACTGCCGATTGTTTGCCGTGCATCAGTTCCTTGGCGTAGGTGACGGTCGCGCCGAACGCCGCGCAGATCGCCTGATGACCGAGACAAACGCCGAGAATGGGAATTTCTTTTCCCAGTGTTTCCGCGACTTCGATGATATTTCCGGCGTGCTCCGGTCTGCCGGGACCGGGAGAGAGGATGATGCGGTCGGGATCAAGTTGGCGGATTTCCTGAACGGTCATTTCGTCGTTGCGGATGACCTTGATTTCGGGATCTATGCTTCCGACAAGCTGATACAGATTATATGAAAAGCTGTCATAGTTGTCGATCAGTAACGTCATAGCGTTTCCTCCTGTGTCTGTTCCAGCGCTTTGAGAGAAGCCTTCGCTTTGTTCAGGCATTCCTCGTATTCCTTTTCGGGATCGGAATCGGCGACGATCCCTGCGCCGCTTCTGACGAACACCTTGCCGTTTTTCTTGTAGCAAAGCCGGATGGCGATGCAGGTGTCCATGTTTCCGGTAAAGTCGATATAGCCGATCGCGCCGCCGTAGATGCCGCGCTTGTTATTTTCAAGCTCGCCGATCAGCTGACAGGCTCTGATTTTCGGCGCTCCCGAAAGCGTTCCGGCAGGAAGCACCGCTTCGATCGCGTCGAGCGCGTCCTTGTCGTCGCGGATCTCGCCGCGAACGGTCGAGCCGATGTGCATGACGTGCGAAAAGCGCTCGATGGAATGCAGCTTTTCTACCTCGACAGTGCCGAATTTGCTGATCTTGCCGAGGTCGTTCCTGCCCAGATCGACCAGCATGTTGTGCTCGGCGAGCTCCTTTTCATCCGCGAGAAGTTCCCGTTCCAGTGCGACATCCTCTTCTTCGTTCTTTCCGCGCGGTCTTGTTCCGGCAAGCGGAAAGGTATGCAGCACGCCGTCGTCGAGTTTGACCAGCGTTTCGGGAGAAGCGCCTGCCACCTCTACGTCCGTACCCGAAAAGTAGAACATATACGGCGACGGATTGATGGTTCTGAGCACGCGGTAGGTGTTGAGCAGACTGCCCTCAAACGGAGCGCTCAGACGGTTTGACAGCACGATCTGAAAAATATCGCCTTCGCGGATGTAACGCTTCGCCTTTTCGACCATATCGCAGTAGGCTTCCCTGTCGAACAGCGGCGTTACCGCTCCGAGTAGCTTGCCGTTTGGTTCGTCTGCCTTTTTGCCGTGCTTTAGCAGTTCGACGAGGTTTTTCAGTTCCATCTCCGCACGGTTGTATTCGGTGTCAACGCTGTCCAGCTTGATGTTGACGATCAAGATCAGCTTTTGTTTGATATTGTCAAAGGCGATCACCTTGTCAAACAGCATCAGGTCGACGTCCTTGAAGCATTCGCTGTCGCTGACCTCACATCGAACGCGCGGTTCGCTGTAGCCCAGATAATCATACGAAAAATAGCCCACCAAGCCGCCGGTAAACGGCGGAAGATAATCAAACCGCGGACTGTGGTACTCGCTCAAAATCTGGCGCAGGATCTTTGACGGATCGTCCGTTTTCATGGACAGATTGCCAACCTTCATCTCGCCGTTGATGCAGGTGATCTCCAGCTTCGGGTCATAGCCGAGGAAGGTGTACCGTCCCCAGCGGTCGTTTGCCTGTGCGGATTCCAGCATATAGCAATGTGAGGACACATTTTTCAAGATCCGCATCGTTTCGATCGGCGTGGTAAAATCCGAGAAAATCTCACAGCTGACAGGGAAAACACGGTATGTTCCCATAGCGGCATACTGCCTGACTTCCTCAATGCTCGGAATGATCTTCATAATAAACCTCCGTTTTTCTGCCAAAAACAAAAACGTCCCTGACAGAATAGAATATCTGTCAAGGACGAATACGATACGATTCGCGGTGCCACCTTGATTCACGGCATGACCCGTGCGCTTAGCGGGATACCAACATATCCCCGGCAATTAACGTCTGCCTGCAACGTCGCAGAATACTCCGGATATTCCGTTTGACTGCGCCCTCCGCGGTCCATTTGACAACTTGTTTCTCACCTGATTCTCAGCATCGCAGGTTCTCTGTAGAGGCATGATCGCCGTTATCTCCGCTTCAACGGTTTAGTTAGTAAAACTATTAAATTGACTGCATTATAACACCTCGAAAAGCATTTGTCAACACATTTTTGCAAATTTTGAAGTATTTTGACTTAGGAAAAGATGAAAAAGTACAAAAATCAATTTTTGGATATAATTTTTTCGCATCCTTCCCTCACCGGGAACATGAAAAAGAATGACGGCAAATCTATATCCGAATCTTCCTGCCGAACGGTGGTAAAATGTTGCCATATAATGAAATTTGTCGGAAAATATATAAAATTGCCTTGATATTCACGTTTTGTTGTGATATCATTAAATTGGTATACAATATACACATCTATAGTGCAAAAGCACGACAATCTTCTTTGAAAATCGCCTGCTTTTACATTACATGAACTGAATTGATAACCGGGAGGCAAATACTAATGAAAAATTCAGTCAAACGCATTCTTGCCGTTTTCATTGCAGCGGCGCTGTTGATGATCGCCGTACCTTTCGCGGTCTCAGCGGCGGAAAAGACCTACAATGTCGCTACATGGGAAGCGCTGGATCAAGCGGTACAGGATATCAAAACCAATGGCGCAGGCGAGTATATCATTTCGCTGGAAGCGGATATCACCGGCAACGGCGGCATCACCTTCGATAAAGCCGGCGAGGTCGTCACCATCAAGGGCAACGGGCACACCTTTTACAGCCCGATCGGCTACAATGTGGTCGTTGTCGACGGCGCAGTTCTGAACCTCGGCGACGGTGTAACCGCGCTGACGCTGAAGGGCGGCGTGAACAATGACGTTCCGGGCGTTGTTCACGTGTGGGGAACAGGTTCCGTCTGCAATATGTATGACAAGGTGACGATCAAGGATAACAAAGACAACAATTATTTGGGCGGCGGCGTTACCATTGACGGCGGTACCTTCCACATGTACGGCGGCACCATTGATAACTGCGGCATCGACGGCGGCTCAGTCTGTTTTGGCGGCGGCGTCGCGGTGATAAACGGCGGCTCTTTCATTATGGATGACGGCGTTATCAGCCGTTGTTACGCAAAGAGTGATTATGTAGACGATTTTGATCCCAATCGCAGTATTGCCGCGATGGGCGGCGGTGTGTTCGTTTCCAACGCTTCATCTTTTACGATGAACGGCGGCACGATCCGTGACTGTGAAGCCACGAATATGGGCGGCGGCGTTGCGCTTGCTATTTCCCGTGACGAGATGGAGAGTTTTAATATAGGATTCGGATTCCCGCAAAGCGTCGTGACGATCAACGGCGGCGTGATCAGCGGCAATAAGGCAGGCGACGGCGCCGGTATCATTGCTTCCGGATTTTATTATATTTCTCCGTCGATGTTCTTCGGCTATACGCCTGAGATCACCACGCAGCCCACGCGCGGACTGTATATCAACGGCGGTGAGTTCAGGCAAAACGAGGCGGACGGAACCGGCGGCGGTATACTCTTTGCCATGCTCCGTACCAATACCGTCCCGATCCATAACGCAACGGTCACCGGAAACAAAGCCAACGACGGTGCCGGCGTATGCAGCTTCGGTTACTGGACAAGGACCGATATTGACGGCTGTACCATCACCGATAACCGTGCGGAAGAAATCGGCGGCGGTATCGCATTAATCAGCAACAGCTCCGGCGGCGAAACCTTTTTGAAAAATACCACCGTTACCGGCAACCGATCCGGCGGCCGCGGAGCAGGCGTATATTATGACAAAGATTCCAAGCTTACCGTTTCAGGCGCGGACGTCATTCAGAACAATAAGACGACAAACGGCAAGGACAACAACCTGAATGTTTATTCAAAATCCAAGCCCGTCTATGTCGGCGGCGCTTTGACCGGCTCGCAGATCGGCCTGTCCGATCCCAAGCTCTGGGACGACGGCATGGCTGATGAGGACGCTTCCGCAGTGTCGGAGGATTATCTCACCGGCGGCTATAAGACAAATAACAGTGAGAACCCGGAGACCTTCTTTACCTCCGACCATCTCAGCTGGACTCCCGACTTTTCCGATGTCAACGCCGACGAGGTTCGCTTGGTGCGCAAGCCCGTGGAGTACCTCACCAAAACGACGCTGACAAAGACCTACAAGGAAAAAACAGGCTACGACAACGCAGGCAGCGCGGTCACGACGCAGGGCAAGCTGGCGGAGAACGTCGCCTTTACCATCACGCCCTACAAGAGCTTTAACCGCGAGACCGATAAGACCGATATCCCGGCGTTTGGTACGCTGACGCCCATCACCGTCGGCAGCGGCAGCGATGAGATCGAAGTCACCCTGCCGGACTACACCAACTCCGGCGTCGGTGATTATTGGTACGAGGTCAAGGAAACCGCTGGCAGCAGCGCCGGCGTAGCCTATGATACCAATACCTACTACATGCACGTTGTCGTTACGCGCGACGATCTGGTAGATCCCGCCCATATCGGCGCTTCGCAGGTGACCTTGCACAAGACGGCGCCCGGTAACGACGGTACCTACACCAATAACGAGGACGACAAAACAGCCGGATTCACCAATGAATTCAGCGCCGGTTCGCTGACGGTAGAAAAGAAGATCAGCGGCAACTTTGCCGACAGGGAAAAGAAGTTCGATATCGTTGTCACCCTGACAGCGCCCACCGGCAAAACCGTCACCGGCGACATCACTTATACCGGCAGCAACTCGATCCCCGGCGGCTGGACAGGCTCCAAGAATATCACCCTGTCGCTCGGCATGAACGAATCGGTTACCTTTGAAAATATCCCCGACGGCGTGACCTACACCGTCAAGGAAAACGATTACTCAGGCGAGGGCTATGACGTTCCTTCCTATACCTTTGACAAGGCTTCCGAGACCGGGGACTCCGTATCGAGCGGAAGTTGGAGCGAAACCTTCGCGAGCGGAACCGTTTCCGACAGCGCGGATATCGTCACGGTGGAGAACATCAAAACAGCCACGATCGACGTCGGCGTGATCCTCGAAAACGCGCCGTTCGTGCTGATCATTCTCGGCGTGATCGGACTGGGCGTATTCATGTTCGCGAGACGCCGCAAGCCGATGGATGACTAACCTATGAAGCATCAACGGTCAAACGAAAAGGAACCCGCGTTTTCTCCCGGTCAAAGCGAGATCGCGGCTTGGCTGAAACGCGTGAAATTTAAGAAGCGTCTGTTCGGCGGTGTGGACGAAGCGGACGTTTGGAGAAAAATAGAAGAACTCAACGCCCTGTATGAAAAGCTGCTGTTGCTGGAACGCAGCAGACAGGACGCGGGAGAAGCGGATGAATAACCTCAGTCCGCTGGAGCCGCTGCAGGACGTCATCCGTCAGCGGCGGCTGCAGGCGTTGAAAGGTCAGGAGAACCGACGGCTGCTGTTTATGATCATCCGTATGCTGGCTGGAATGGCGATCGCGGTGATCGTCTTCTTGTGGCTGTTCGGCTTTCGCGTGGTAGAGGGAAACGGCATGTATCCGGCTCTCCACGACGGCGACCTCACCCTGACCTACAGCAAAACTGAATACATCAAGGGCGACATCATTTTTTACACCGCAGGAGGAAAGGAATACTGCGGCAGGGTTGTCGCCAAGGGCGGCGACGTGATCAGCTATTCCGATGACGGCAAATTTTCTGTCAACGGCACCGTCCAGACGACCGGGGTAGCGTTTCCCACCTACGCCCCCGAAGGCTTTGAGGGCAGACAAACCGTGCCTGACGACGCGGTGTATGTCCTAGGCGACTATCGGACGCAAACACTGGACAGCCGGAATTTCGGCTGTATTCCTCTGCAAAATGTCAGAGCAAAAATGATTGCCGTACTTCGGCATAAGGTTTTGTAACGACAGAAAGGATCAAGCGATGAAAACTTTAATAAAAACGATTCTGGCGGCAGGCATGGCGCTTTCCATGCTGTCTGCGTCCGCTGTTGCCGCCGGGGCAGCGACGGGCTATAACACCAACGACGGCTCCGATCCGGCAAATCCGCTCAGCGATACCACTTCCTTTACCTTTACCAAGCACTATGATCTCGAAGGCGATACGACAGACGGCAAAAGCCCCGCTGAGAACTTTACCGTTACCTTTACGCCCAAATCCTTCTTCAATGTGCCTGCTTCCGCGAATATGACGGTCGCGGGTATGCCGGCGATCGCCAACGCGGTGCTTTCCGCGTCAAAGGGCGCGGCGGATACCTCCGCCGCTACCAATGTGACGGCGGAGGTCACCCTGCCGGCTTACGCCTATGTCGGCGACTACTGGTATGAGGTCAGGGAAACGGCAGGCGATACCGCCGGCGTTACCTATGACAGCGCCGTTTATTATTTGCACGTACAGGTCGTTCACGAGTCTGACAGCAGTGACAATCTGCTCCGTCTTGTTACGCTGCATTCCGCAGAGCCTCAGGCGGGCGGTACGCCTGCCGCTTCGGGCGACACCAAAAACGACGGCATCACCAACACCTACCGCAATGGCTCGCTGTCAGTAAAAAAGACCGTCACCGGCAACATGGGCGATCTGACCAAGGAATACACGGCAACCGTGACCTTTAGCTACACAAGCGACGCGGCGGCGTGTCCGGTGAGGAGCGACGTGACCTACACCGACGGCACCGAGAAAACGATCGCCGCTTCCAACTGGACAAAAGCCGACGGCAAATGGACGGCAAGCGCCACGCTGACGCTCTCCCATGATGAGACCGTTACCTTTGAGAACCTGCCCTACGGCGTTTCCTACGAGGTTGTTGAGACCGACTATTCCGGCGAGGGCTATACCCACAGCTTTGCGTTTGAAAACGCCGACAGCGGCGACGCCGTAACAGCTGAGGGGGGTACCTGGGCTAACGCCAAGGCGACCGGTACGATCACCGACGCGGAGGACAAGCTCACCATTACCAATAACAAGGAATCCGAGATCGACGTCGGCGTACTGCTTGAAAACGCGCCGTTTATCGCGCTGATCGTATTTGTACTGGCGGCAGCGGTTATACTGATCGTGTTTGCTGTCAAAAGAAACAAACATGACCTGACCTGATCCGTCATGAGATTTCTGAAAGTCACTCACTACCTTCTCACGCGCGTCACCATACTGGTGCTGTTGCTGCTGCTGTTGGTTTCGGGCTATTTTCTCTGGTCAAACAGCCGAACCTACTCCGCGGCGGAGGATGTCTACGAGAGCCTGCTGCAGCTAAAGCCGGAGGAGACCGAGGAAGGAAAAGCCGATTTCAGCGAATTGCGCAAGGCGAATCCGGACGTATGCGGATGGCTGACAGTGACAGGAACCAAAATCGATTACCCTGTCGTGCAGGGAAAAGACAATCTATATTACATGAACCGCGATTATTACGGCAATCCGTCGCTGGCAGGCAGCATCTTTCTGGATACGCGCAACAACAGCAGTTTTTCGGACGCCTATTCGCTGGTGTACGGTCACCACATGGACGATCACCTGATGTTCGGCGATTTGGATCTGTTCAAGGACGAGCAGTTTTTCCGGCTGAACAGTACCGCCACGATCCTCACGGAAGACCGGGTGCTGCATCTGCAGGTGCTGGCGCTTTTGGAACAGCCGGACAGCGTGGAAGAGATCTTCGATCCGTCGCGATGGGAAAGCGACCTGAGCCAATTCGGGGCGTTCATCAAGGACAACGCCGTTTATGTGCGCGAAAGCGCGCTCAAGGAGTTGAGCGACAAGCCCACCATGGTGCAGGCGGTGTCGCTCGTCACCTGCGCAAGCGGTCATACCGGTACGCGGACGGTGCTGGTGCTGATCGCGCCGCGAACAGATTCGCCCGGTGTTCCGGAAGGGGACGTGCCTTCCGAAACCCCGTCGAAGCCCCCGGCAAAAACGGGCGATACTCTCTTCAATTCTCCCATGCTGTGGGGCGGTTTGCTGGGAGTGAGCCTGATGACCTTGATCGCGGCACGGCTGATCGAAAAACGAAGGAAAAAGAACTAAAAGCCGGTAGAATCAGACATTATGAAAAACAAAGGCTTTCTTCTAATCAAAATACTCTGTGCGGCGCTGGCTATGCTGGCGCTGTTTCAGCTTGGCAGGATCTTTATTCAGCGAGCCATCACGCAAAAGAGCTTTGAGGAACTGCGTCGTCAGACGCCGGATGCCGCGACTGCCGACAGCGTTCCCGACGCGACGTCGCCGCCTTCCGTTTTGCCTTCATATAGGGCGCTCAGTGCGCAAAACGCCGATATGGCAGGCTGGCTGAAAATCGACGGAACGGATATCGACTATCCCGTGATGTACACGCCGTGTGATCCCGACTACTATCTCGACCACGGCTTTGACGGCAGCGACGACGCTCACGGTGTACCGTATTTGCAGGCGGAATGCGACGCGCAGACGGACGATCATCTCACGGTGTTCGGTCATTCCATGCAGGACGGTACCATGTTTGCCGGCTTGCTCAGCTATGCGGAGCCGGATTTCTGCGAAGCGCACCGGCTCATCCGTTTTGACACGCTGTATTCGTACGGAGAATGGGAGGTCGTCTGCGTGTTCAAAATCCCGGAAAAGGATACCGAGACCTTTCCGTACCATCTGATCCGCAATTGGACGGCGGACAGCAATGCCGACGATTATTTGGCGCGGTGTGCTGCATATGCCCTATGGACGTCCGGCGAGGCGGTTGACCGGGACGCGCGGCTGCTCACGCTGTCCACCTGTGAATATACGCTCGAAAACGGCAGACTTGCGGTGGTAGCGAGACAGATCGGACAACACTAAAAAAAGCAAGATTTTTGAAGTACTGCGCATGGTGTTAATAGCAAAAATCTTGCAGTTTTCATCACAAACCGATGATTTTGTGATTTCATTACTGACAGTTTTGATAAGTTTTTTCTCAAACCCGCCGATGTATTGGTTTTATTGACATATTCTGTGTGTTATGAAAAAAATGTTTAACGCTCTTTTTGCAAAATAATATTGACATCAATCGAAAAGTCTTATATAATTATTTCTGCGTATGTAATTATTTCTGCGTATGCATTCAAAAATATGCAGGGTTAGTAATGAAAAAATAACATCACAGGAGGCAATTATGAGTGAGAAATTAACCGGATTCCCCTCAGTTGATAAACCTTGGCTGAAAATTTATTCAGAGGAGACCGCCAACGCCAAAGTTCCCGAATGCAGTCTCTATGAATTCCTGGTGCAGAATAACCGCGACCATCTTCAGGAGGTCGCGATCAATTACCTCGGCCGCGAGATCAATTACAAAACGCTTTTTGAGAACATCGACAAGACTGCCAAAGCGTTCGTCGCCGCCGGCGTCAAAAAGGGCGACATCGTCACCGTGGCGCTGCCCAGCATACCCGAGGCGATCTACTGCGTTTACGCGCTCAACAGGCTCGGCGCTGTCGCCAACATGGTACATCCCTTAGCCGGACATCCCGACCTGGTCTTTTATCTCAACGAGGTCGGCAGCGAGGTGATGGTGCTCTTCGACGCTACCTATCAGATCCTTTCCGACTATTTCAAGGAGACAAAGGTCAAGCGCGCCGTGGTGGTTTCTGCCGGCGAATCCATGCCCTTCGTGATTAAGCGTCTTTATTCGCTGAAAAATAAAAAACTCGATCTGCCGGACAATGGCCTCGCTGTTCACTGGCAGAACTTCATTCAGGCAGGCGCCAATACGACGCTGCCCGAGGTGAAAAAGGATCCTGCGACCACTGCGGTCATCTCTCACACCGGCGGCACCACCGGCAGTCCGAAGGGCTGCATGTGCTCCGATACCAACTTCAATTCGATGTTTGTTCAGGTCGGTAACGCGCTGAATATACAGCGCGGAGAGACGCAGCTTGCCGTATTGCCTCCGTTTATCAACTACAGCCTCTGTTCGGCGATGCTGGAGCCCATCACGCTCGGCGTCACCTGTATTCTGGTGCCCAAATATGAACCCGAAAAGTTCTATGAATACGCCAAAAAGTACAAGCCCAACTACGTCACCTCCATTCCGCCTTACTGGGAAGCGCTGCTCAGCATAGAGAAGCCCAAGGGAATGGATCTGTCCTTCCTGCGCTGGCCGATCTACGGCGGCGAGGCGATGGCGCCGCAGAATGAAGCGGCTGTCAATGAAGTTTTCCGTGAACTCGGCGCGCCCAGCCCGCTGTTCAAAGGTCTGGGTATGACCGAACTCATCTCGGCGGCAACGCTGACGAGAGATGACAGCGCGCTGTTCGACAGCGTCGGCTATCCCATGCCCTTCGTCAACTGCATGATCGCCGATCCCGACACGTCGAAGGAACTGCCCTACAACACCGAGGGCGAGATCTGCTTTGCCGGTCCCACTGTGATGATCGGTTATTACGAGAACCAAGAGGCGACCGACGATCTGATCCGGACCGACGAAAACGGCGTTCGCTGGCTGCATACAGGCGACCTCGGAACGCTTGACGAAAACGGCGTTCTGCGCATCACTGGCAGAATCAAGCGCATTGTGATGACCAAGGGCAAGGACGGCAACGTCACCAAGCTGTTCCCCGTGCGTATCGAAAACGTTGTCAACGAGCACCCCAGCGTTCGCGTGAGCTGCGTCATCGGCATTCCCGACGAGGAACGCGTGAATTATCCCAGAGCCATTGTCGAGCTCAACGACGGCGTGGAGCCTTCCGACGCGCTGGCAAACGACATCAAGCGCTTCTGCGCGGAGCATTTGCCGGATTATTCGCTTCCGGACGAGGTGACGTTCACCGACATGCTTCCGCGTACAGCCCGCGGCAAAATTGATTACCGCGCGCTTGAAGAGGAAGTTCAGCAGTAATTTTTTCCATTCCATACAACCATTATGCCGTGCGGATTCGTTTGATCAGCGGATCCGCACGTTTTTTTTGCACAATTTCTCTTTTTGCGCACAAAATTCACTAATTTTTGGGTGACAAATCTTGCAATTTAGATAAAAATATGCTATAATCAACTAATCGAATGCTTTTTCCTGTTAGCATAGTGAAGAAAGCAAGCGAAATAAAATGTGGAGATGAACAAATGAGAAACAAATTGTTTAAAAGCACTGTCTCTGTGCTGTTGGCTCTGTTGTTGTGCTTGTCTGTCTTTGCGCCTGCCGTTTCCGCAGCGTCCGTAGGGGAAGCTGTATTGGGAGAGGGCGGCGAAGTTCCGGCGAACGAGCAGTCAAACAGTGCGACGGTCGCGGTGAACGTGACGGGCGAGGGAAGCGTGAAGCTGCTCTCCGACGGCACGGAGCTGACGGATAATATCCCCGTCGGCGCTTCCTTTACGGTCGAAGCCCAGCCCAACACGGACAGGGGCTATCAGCCCGGCACCGTCGTTGTTACCAGGAACGGCGTTGAGCAGGAGGGCCCCTCGTACGGTCCTGCCGAGAATGGCGACGCGTTCGAAGTGAACGCGACCTTCGAATTTGCACCCGAGGAAGTCGCTTACGAAGTCAACGCCGCTTCACCGAAGCTAAAAAGCGCGGATTTCAACGCGATGTTCGACGAATCCGGCAGCCGTTCCTACGGCTACGCGACGATCAGCGATCCGACCAACATCAAGGCGGTGAACCTGAGCTCCGGCACGACCTTCAGCGCCGGTTCGTACTATATTTACAGTGCGCCTTACAAGAAGAATAACCCCGACTGGTCGGTTGCCAAGGTCAAGAAGATGAACCTGAGAACCTTCTATACCGCCAATGTCACCATCACCGGCAACGAGGAAGGCAAGGTTTCCTTCAACAATGTCCCGGTCGAGGACGGCAGCGCCAAGCTGTACACCGACACGGAGTACACCATGACCGTAGACAAGCCCGAGGGCTATTTCTACGTGCTGTCAGGCGCTGAGGAAAACACTCCCTTTACGCCTTCTGCAGCGCTCAATGTCAAGGTCGCCTATTACAAAGACGCGCACGCGACCTTTACCCTCAACATCAACGGCGAAGGAACCGCCGCGGTCAGATCCGACGGCGAAGTGACCGCCGAGTACATCAACGAGGGCAGCACCTTTACCGTTGAGACAAGCCCGAACACCACCAGGGGCTACAAGCTCGACACCATCGTTGTCACCAAGAACGGGGAAGAGGTCGCGGCAACAGACGGCGCTTACGGTCCTGCAGCCAACGGCGAAAGCTATGTTGTCACCGTGAACTTCAAGTTTGACCCCGACGAGGTGACTTACGACATCCACGCGGATTCCAAGCTGACCTCCACCAATCTGAGCGGCGTATTTGGAGATTCCGTGCTGAGTCTGCTTTCAAAATCTTACGGCATCGCCAATCTGGACACGCCCGATCAGATCACCAAGCTGAACACCAGTGGTCAGAAGTTTGCAGCCGGCGAATATTACATCTACAGAGCCGACGGCACTTCCAATCCCAAATGGGCGACCGCCAGAGCCCTCAAACTCAAACTCAGAACCTACTACAACGGCTCCTTTACCGTTACCGGACATGCCGACGGCGAGGTTTACCTCAATAATCAGGCGGTCAGCGGTTCTGTCAAGCTCTATACCGGTACCGAATACACCGTCACCGTCAAGACGATCGAAGGATACGATTACACGATCGAAGGCATTGAGCAGGGCGTTGCGTTCACTCCTTCCGAGGATAAGAGCGTTACCGTCACCTACAGCAAGCCGGCGTTCGCGACCTTCACGGTCAATGCAGGCGAAGGCGGCACGGCGACAGTGACCTCCGACGGCTTCACCGTCGACGAGCATGTCAACGAAGGAAGCACCTTTACGGTAGAACCTCACCCGAACACCGACAGAGGCTATAAACTTGACACTGTTGTTGTCACCAAGGACGGCGCAGTGGTCGAGCCGGTCGACGGCGCTTACGGCCCCGTTGCCGACGGCGAAAACTATGTGATCACCGTGACCTTCAAGTTTGAGCCCAGAGAAGTGAAGTACAATCTTCACGCGGGCAGCAAGCTGACCTCCTACATCATCAACGACCTCTTCGGCGATTCCATTCTGGACATGCTCAGCAAGTCCTACGGCTATGCGCCTGTGGAAACGCCCGACCAGATCACCACCGCCTCCACCGGCGGCAATGAAGTGGAGCCCGGCGAATACTATATCTACAGAAGCAACAGCAGCTCCAACTGGTCAAATGCCAAGGTGCTGAAACTCACCCTCAAAACCTACTATAACGGCTCCTTTGCCGTTTCCGGTCACGAGGAAGGCGAGATCAAGCTCAACGGCGAGCCGGTAAACGGTTCCGTAAAGCTCTATACCGATCAGGAATACACCGTTTCGGTCAAGCAGATCGAAAAATATATCTGCACCCTTTACGGCGCGGAGGACGGCGTCACCTTCACGCCTTCCGCGGATGTCGAAGCGACCGCCGTTTACGTGAAGGATCAATACGCTTCCGTCGCCGTCAGTGCCAACGAAGGCGGCACCGTCAAGATCATTGCCGACGGCAATGAAATGGTCGACAAGGTTCCCGCAGACAGCACCTTCTCCGTCGTTGCGACCGCAAACGCCGACAATGATTACTATGTGAAGAGCATCGTCGTTACCAAGGACGGCGAGGAGATCGAAGCGGTCGACGGCGAGTACGGTCCCGTCAAGGAGGGCGAGAACTACGCGGTCACCGTGACCTTCGCGAAAGCCTCCCTGACCTTTGAAGACGGCGAAGTCAGCCTTACCGACATCTATTTTGAAAAATATGACGAGGTTCAGAAATCCATTCTGGCCAATACCGCGATCGTTCCCGAAGCCTTCGCCGCCAACGCGAAATATGAGGTCGAATATGTCGCGTACACCCTTCTGGGCTTTGCCGTTTACGAGCCGCTGAACTACCACGGCGATCTCGGACATGCCTTCGGTACAGCCGAACGCGGCGGCACGCTCAAGGGCGGCAACACCGAGAAGGTCAGAGTCACCGTAACCCTGCCCGGCTACGGTATCGAGTTGAGCGCGACCGCAGTGATGACTGTCAACGACGACCGCGTCAAGACGGAGATCGAAACCTCCGCCGACACCTTTACCATCACCTACGGCGACGACCTCAAAGCAGCCATCATCGACACCGTCTCCGTTTTCCTTATGGAAGACGGTCAGCCTGTGGAATTTACCGCAGACGATATCGCCGTTGACCCCGCTTCGCTGAACGCCAATCTCCGTTCCGCGCAGAATGCGCAGGAGGTCACCGTTCGCTACAACGGCAGCGATATCTACGCCGCTTCCGAGACCACGGTAGGCGTTTATGTCCGCCGTGCGCAGAGCTCGCTCGAAATCGAGAACGAGAACATCACCTACGGCGAGACTCCCAAGGCGAAGGTCGTTACCACGCCCGAAAACCTCGATCATCTCAAGGTGATCGCCGGTATCGACGGCGACGTGCAAAGCTTTGTCAGCATCATTATCCCCGACAGCGTGAAGGAGCGCATGCAGATCAAGGTCGCCGGCATCGTGATTCTGGACATCTATAAGATGATCACCTCCTATATCGGCGAGGACGGCGCTTCCGTTGATCAGCTCAAGGAGCTGATCGGCGAACTCAATGACCTGATCGCATCCAGCGAGACGGTCAGACAGGCGATCGAGAACAGCGGCTTCAATGTGGAAACGCTGGAGAGGATCCTCAGCTTCATCACCGAGCTGCCCACTATCAATACCAACCTGCGCATCCGTCTGGAGCAGGTACCCAAGAACGCCGGTACCTACACGGTGTTCGCGATATCCACCGATACCAACTACACGACCTCTGAGGACGTCGGCTACATCATCATCAGACAAAAGTCCACCACAGAGGATGAGTCCGTCGAACTGCGTTTCAATGAAGAAATCCCCACCGACGGCGACAGAAGAGTGCTCAGCGTCGCAGAAGCGCAGACCTTTGATTTCGGCGGCGGTCTCTATGTCAACGATACCGCAACCGCGACCGACAGTCTCCGTGCGCGCTATGTCGGCACGACCTTGCGCGGCGACGTCATCGCTCAGGAAGAGCCTGTCAGAGAAGCAGGCGTCTATGTGGAGACCGTCTATATGCTCGGCGGCAACTACCTCGCTGCTCCGGTCGTCAGAGAATACACCATCGCCCGTACCGAAACCGAGTTGGTGATGGACGACATGACCGTTACCTATGACGGCAGCGCCCACAGCCCGAAGGTCTACACGACAGAAGGCGAGGAACTGACAGACAGCGTTTCCTTCCGCTATGTCGGCTTGGGCTATCTCAGCAGCAGCGCTCCCGTGAACGCAGGCGAGTATACCGTCTATGCCACCTATGAAGGCGACGGCGGCCATACGTCCGCCAGCGCGACCGCCAAGCTGACCATCGAGCAGCGCAACGCGGTCATCACCGTTAGCTGCAAAGATACATTCACCTACGGCGAGATCAACCGCAGCAACCTCAACAGCGCCAATCTTTCCTATTCGGTATCGGGTACTGTCGAAGGCGATACGCTCGGACTGATCGTACCCACGCTGAATACCGGCGACAACTTCCCGGACGCCGGCATTTACACCGCCACTGTCCGTTTCGTTCAGACGAACGCCAACTACAACGTCACCATCAAGAACGCGACGCTCACCATCCTGCCGAAGCAGATCGCGATCGCGGTCGGTTCCGCTGAAAAGGCTGTCGGCGAAAAGGATCCTGCCTTCACCTATACCGCGACCGATATGAAGGGCAAAAAGATCACCGCCAAGATCGACGTGGAACTTGCGCGTGAGGAGGGCGAGACGCCCGGAACCTACCGCATCTATGTTTCCGCGCTCAACGAGACCAACTATGTTCTCAATGAGGAAGCCTCCACCGACGGCGTTCTCACCATCACCGGCGCTCCGGCGATCCTCGGTGACGTCGACGGCGACGGTCAGGTCACCATCAAGGACGTGTCGGCGATCCAGCTGTACATAGCCGAGGAGCTGTCCGCAGATGACATCAACCTGCAGGCAGCCGACGTCGACGGCAACGGCAGCGTCAACATCAGCGACGCGACCGCATTGCAGCTGTTCCTCGCAGAATACGACGTGGATTATCCCATCGGCCAGATCATACAATAACACCTAACGCAAAAAAAGCCGCCTTTCAATAGGCGGCTTTTTTCTGTGCTGTAATGGATTATTCTTCAATGCAAAGGCTTCTGCTGAAGCCGGTCATCTTAAAAACGCAGGCGACGTTTTTGCTCGGATGCCGGAGGATAAGACCGCCCTTTTTTTCCATTTCACGGTGAGCGATCAAAACCACGCGCAGACCTGCCGAGGAAATGTACTCGGTATCGGAGAGGTCGAGGATCATTTTGTCACAGCTGTCGGCGTGATCGGCAACCGCCTCTTCCAGCTGCGGCGCTGTCATGGTGTCGACTCTTCCTTCGATGGCAAGGATACATTCTTTCTCGTTTTCGGTCACTTTGATATTCATACAAGTTCTCCTTTTTTATCGTTATTGGGTTCTTCGTCGTTTACCGTCTTTTTGACGATGGTCAGTATATTTTTACCATCTTGGCGTTCATAGGAATAATCATCCGCAAACGAAAAGCTGATGAATCGACCGAGACCGCCGACAGCGTGTTCCATATCATAATCGTCAATATTAAGGATGTCTTTGCCTTGGTTAAAGGGAATGCCGCTGTCCGTAAAGGTCAGCACAACGGCGTCTTCCCTGACGTCGGCGGAAATATCCACATCGCCCGTCGAGCCGGGATAGGAGTACGAGCAGATATTGACAAACACCTCTTCCGCGATGAGGTTCAGCTGAAAGCGCATGTCCTCGGAAACCTCCATGCCGGAGATGAGTTGATTGACGGCTTCGAGGTTCTCGGTTTTCGCTTCCAGATGCAGGGAGAAATCCTTTTCGGGATTGATCTCCAGCGCCAGCATGGTGATATCGTCCGTCTGTTCCGCGCCGGACGAAAAACGCTTGATCTCCTCAATAACGGAGCTGACAAGGTCGTCCGTGTTGTCGTCCCTGTGCTGCCGCAGGATGTTCTCCAGCCTTTCCTCGCCGAAGAATCCTCCCTCGGCATTCTGCGCTTCGGTAACGCCGTCGGTGAACATGTACAGCCGGTCGCCGGGTTTCATATGGACAGAGTATTCCGGATAGGTCTCATTCTCAAACACGCCCGCGGCAGAGCCGCATTCATTGTCGAGGGTGATCAGCGAATCCGAGACGATATACGGCGGATTGTGACCGGCGTTAGAGAAGGTCAGTTCGCCGGTATCCGGGTGATAGATGGCGACAAAGGTCGTGATGAACATCATGTTCGGATTATGGTGGGCGAGGTTGTTGTTGTATTCATTCAGCATTTCTCCGGGAGAATGCCCCAGCTTGGCGTATTCATGCAGCAGCGTGATCGCGCGGGACATGAACAGCGCGCCTGTCACGCCCTTGCCGGACACATCGGCGATGGCGACAAAGACGTTGCCGTTTTCCAGTACGTAATAATCGTAAAGGTCGCCGCCGACATCCTTGGCGGTCAGCATGGCGCCTGTGATCGAGACGTTTTTGCCCAGATAATCCTGCGGCTCCAACAGTCCGCGCTGGATGGAACGCGCGATGTTCAGCTCCGCCCTTTGTCGGTTCAGCTCGGACAGCTTCATGATGAAGTCGTCGATCTCTTGCGCCATGGTGTTGAACGAGTCGGACACTTCGGCGATCTCATCCTTTCCGTTGACCGGCAGCTTTTCGAAGAAATCGCCTCTGTTCGAAACAAAGCCCTTCATTCGTTTGCTGATCAGCTTCAACGGTTTTGAAACTCTGAAATACAGGATGACGCCCGTCGTTGCCAGCAGCAATACCGCCACGAACAGGTCGATGATGATAAAGTGCGTGTACTGCCGCACGGTATTCTCCATGATGCTTTTCAGAGACATCTCCGCGCAGACCATACTGGAGATCTCCTCGACAAACTCATGTTTCTTGTTGTCATAGTGCCGCAGAACCGGCATATAACAAATCAGCGTATCGTCAAACTGGTTCTTTTCGTGGAGCATGACTTCTTCTTTGCCGTGCAGGATATCGATTTGCTCATTCCGCAGCTTTCCTTGGGCAATATAGCCGGGATAGCGGTTATTGATATATTCCTCCGAGGCGTTTTTGCCGTAACCGGCGGCAAGGTAAGTTTCATTCCGTGTTTGTATATCCCCCTTCAATATGTACAGGTAGGTGATGTCCAGACCGTTGCATAAATTATTCAGAAATTCCCTTGCGTCCTGGTAATCGCTCAGGTCGTTGGGGTCGTAAAACTCAAACGTACTGGCGCAGTTGGAAGCGGCGTAACGGATATTCTCGGTCGCGTCCTCAACAGCTTGATTGTAGGTGACATTGTACAGCACGAACATCATGATGCATTCCGCAAGCGATGTAAAAACCAATAAACCGATAATGATCTTCCAGAAAACAGAGTGCTTCATAGTGACGAACTCCTTGAATACGGAAATATATTTCTATTATATAGTAAAATCGACCGTTTGTCACTAATTTCATCACAAAAATATCAAAAAATAAAACACGCCCGTTTCACCGGGCGTGAGATGTCATTCGAGTTTGATTTTTCGGGTGGATTCGCGTTCAGCCAGCTTGACGGAGATCTTTTCAAAGGCGGTCAGTTCCTCCTTGTCGCGGA
>CAMKSB010000016.1 GCA_946415335.1 uncultured Clostridia bacterium | reverse complement strand
GTCGACCTCGGCGTGACCGATCCCAACAACATGGGCGCCGCCATGGCACCTGCTGCGGCGGAGACCATCTTGGCCTATTTGCGCGATACGCAGACTGTTCCTGCGGATTACGATTTGATTTTGACCGGAGATCTGGGGCTCGTCGGCAGCCGGAATCTGTATGATTTAATGCGGCAGGAGGGCTTTGATCTCAAGCCGGTACACAACGATTGCGGTTTGATGATCTATGACCGTAAACGCCAGGACGTCCATGCCGGCGGTTCCGGCTGCGGCTGCTGCGCGTCGGTGCTCTGTTCCAAGATCCTGCGCGATATGGAGAGAGGCGTGCTGCGCGATATCCTGTTTATCGCCACCGGTGCGCTTTTGAGCGCCACGACCGCCGCCCAGAAAAAAGTCATACCTTCCATCGCGCACCTGATCCGTCTGACGACGGGCACCCGGTGACAGATTCTTCCGACATTCTTCCCATAATCCCTTGACAAGCCTTCAAGCTCTGCGTAAAATCATAGTAGAGTAATTTGCGGTTGGTGTTGACAATGGGTGACAAAAGATGGGAAGCGGTGGAGGCGAAGAAATACCACATTCTGGAGCGGTATTTTGGTTTTAAGCATTTCCGTTCCGGACAGGAAGAGGTCATCGACAGCATTCTCAACGGTCACGACGCCCTTGCCGTCATGCCGACCGGCGCAGGAAAATCGGTGTGCTATCAGGTTCCGGGATTGATGTTTGACGGCGTTACGCTGGTGATCTCACCGCTGATCTCGCTGATGAAGGATCAGGTAAACGCGCTGACGTCCATGGGGATCCGTGCGGCGTATCTCAACCGCTCGCTCAACAACGTCCAGTACAATAAGGCGCTCGACAACATGTCGCGGGGCATGTACAAGATCGTTTATGTCGCGCCGGAACGGCTGGTCAGCGAGCGGTTTGTTCAGGTGTGCCGGTCGTTGGAGATCTCGCTGGTAGCGGTCGACGAAGCGCATTGCGTCTCGCAGTGGGGACAGGATTTCCGGCCGGGCTATCTGAATATCGCGCGGTTCATCAGTCTGCTGCCCGTGCGTCCGGTCGTCAGCGCGTTCACGGCGACGGCGACCAAGGACGTCAAAACGGATATCGTCAATCTGCTGCAGCTGCACGAGCCGGTCGTGCTGACAACCGGCTTTGACCGCCCGAATCTGTTTTTCTCCGTCATGCGCCCAAGCAAAAAGCGCGATACATTATTAAAACTGATAAAAGAGCGCAGCGGCAAAACCGGCATCGTCTATTGTTCCACACGCAAGAAGGTGGAGGAGATCAGCGAGTTTCTCTGTTCGCAGGGCTTTTCGGCAACACGCTATCACGCCGGTCTGACGGACGAAGAACGCCTGAAAAACCAGGAGGATTTCGTCTATGACCGCAAGCGCATCATGGTGGCGACGAACGCCTTCGGCATGGGAATCGACAAAAGCGACGTGCGCTTTGTCATCCATTACAACATGCCGAAAAATATCGAGAGCTACTATCAGGAGGCAGGACGCGCCGGAAGAGACGGAGAGGATTCCGACTGCATTCTGCTTTTCGGCGCACAGGATATTGCGACGGCGCACTACTTTATCGATGCCGCCGAACCCAATCCCGAAATGACGCCCGAGCAGAACGCCGCTTTTAAGCAAAAGGAAGAGGAACGCCTGCAGCACATGATTTCCTACAGCAAAACGCAGGGCTGTCTGCGCGCGTTCATGCTGCGTTATTTCGGCGACCAAGCCAAAGACCGCTGCGGAAAATGCTCCAACTGCCGCTCCAAGTACAGAACCGTCGATGTGACGGTCGACGCGCAAAAGATCCTTTCCTGCATTGTCCGCACAAAGGAGCGCTACGGCGCGCAGGTCATCTGCGACGTATTGCGCGGAAAAGAAACACAAAAGGTCAGGAACAACGGCTTGCAAAACCAGACGACCTACGGCATTCTGCGTGATGTCAGCGCCTCACAGCTCAAAAGCCTGATCGAAACGCTCGAAGAACAGGGCTATATCCGGTATGTCGGCGCCGGCAGACCGGCGTTAAAGGTGACGGAGTCCGGCTGGCTGGTGCTGAAGGGAAAGGTCATGGTACAGTCCCGCGAAGCGCTGAAGGTGCGCACGACGGTGACGGAAACTGACAACGGCACCGATCCGGCGCTGTTCCGCGAGCTGCAGAACGTCAGGACGGCGATCGCCGGAAGGCGCGGCGTACCTTCTTATATCATTTTTTCAGACGCGGCGCTGCGCAGTATGTGCAAGCTCCTGCCGGTCACGGATGAAGAATTTCTCCGCGTCAACGGCGTAGGCGAGACAAAGCTGCGGCTGTACGGCGAGCAGTTCATGGACGTCATCCGTATGCATACGCCCGGCAAGGACGGAAAAAAGCCGTTTTGGATCACCGCCGGGCAGCTCCGGGATTATCCTTATTCCGACGAACCCATAACGGCGTCGGAGCTCACAGAGCGTATCAACGCACTCGCCGACGATCCGGAACGCAGAGAACTCTCTCCGGCGGATATTACCGGCTGGCTGCTCTCGGTCAATTTGCTGGAGGCGGTGAAGATGAACGAGCGCATCCTTCAGTTCCCGACAGAAGAAGGGCTGAGCTGCGGCGTCCTGCGCCAATACCGGGGGAGCGAAGGCGAGGCATATTTTGCGGTGGTATATGACCGACGGGCACAGGAATATATTCTATCCCATATGGATAAGATTTTGCGATACAGCGCAGGAAAAAGCGCCGGCAGCCTGAAACAGGCAAAAACAACAGGGGAGGATCATTGTTGAAAACCAGGGAAAAACAGTTCAGCAAACAAGGAAAGCTGTTGATCACCGTTGATACATTGCTGGTTTTGGTGATGTTGACTGTCACTTTGTACAGTCTGTTTGTCCTGAATGAAAATGGAAAGATTTTGCAGCCGACAACAGATGCTTCCAAGGTCTTGCCTTCGTTTCAGAGCGAAAAAATGACGGCGATCATGGGCGTCAAAAAAAATCCTGCTTCCGGCGACAACATCTCCGGTAACCCTCCCTTCGCTGAAATCAACACCGCGGACGGCATCCTGACGGCTGTAGCGCCCGGTTATGTCGCACTGATCTCCGGCTTCGGCGAGAAAACAATGCTGTCCGACAGTCAAAAAAGCGCGGTGAGCGTGTCTTTCCGCAACCGCGAGGTCAAGATGCAAAAAGGAGAGCAGAGCACGTTTTTTCTGACCTCTGTGGATAATGTGGATCTTTCGGGTGCGGTCTATACCTCCGCCGACAGCAATATCGTGAGTATTACCCCTGACGGCGCGGCGACCGCGAACGCGGCAGGCACCACGACGGTGACGGCGACCGTGTACAACGGCGCGAGCGCAGCCGTAACGGTGCAGGTGCTCGACAACACCGGCTATGAGGACAAGACCACGATCGCCGATACCGACCTGATGGCGGATTCCGCATGGTGCGCGCCGAAGGTGTGTTCCGTTCCGGCGGGAAGCAGCGTGCAGCAGTACGGCGCAAGCGCCGACGGCAGATGGCGCAAGGTGAAATATGATGATACATACGGCTGGCTTTACAACAAGGCGTTTGAGGAGATCACCAACTACACCGATTTCACCTTGGAAACCCTGCCTGTGATGGCGGACGATCTGATCTTTGAAACCGGCACCGACAAACGCGCGATTTTTGATTACGTCTACCAAATCGCGTATTCCACCAACGAGGACGACACCACCGAGAATCTCTGCGTCGATTATTTCACGACCTACAAGGGCTCCTGCTACACCCATGCCGCCATGCTGTGCTATCTGTACAATCGCTGCGGCTATGAGACCCTGCGGCTGACAGGCGAGAGCGCCTATGAGGGCGCCGGAGAGCATTCGTGGTGCCTGACAAAGACCGAAGATGGCTGGCGGCATTATGACGCGCAGTTTTTCACCATCCGCGAGGCGGACGAGCAGTTCGGCGTGACCGACGAAACCTATTATCAGTGGTTCCACTGGGATAAGACCGGACTCCCTGCGGCGGAATAACCGGGCGGGGGTAACCACTTTTTCAAAAACTATAGTTTGGCAGGAAAAATCAAATGGGACAACTACGACATATATTTTATGCGCAACCCTATCTGTTAGTTTTTCTTGAAATGGTGACGGTGTACATCGTCTGGACATTTCTTATGCTTTTGCTTCGAGGCAAGACCAGAAGAATCGTCGCCGTTGTCGGCTTGCTGCTTTCGCTGACGCTGGTGGCATGCCTGACGATCGTCGGCAGATCGGAAGGCGGCGAGATCATGCTGATCCCGTTCATCACATTTTTCAGAGCCTTCACCAATCCGGGTTATTTGCGCTCGGCGCTCATGAATATCGCGCTGTTTATTCCGTTCGGGCTGACGCTGCCTTATGTGCTTCCCGGCAGGATCCGGCGCAAGGTGCCGGTAACGGTGGTCGCAGGTCTGCTTTTGAGTATCGCCGTGGAAGCTGTGCAGTTCCTGTTTGCGCTTGGCAGCAGTGAACTGGACGATATTCTGATGAATACGTTCGGCACGTTTCTGGGAGCGACCTCGTGGTGGCTGTGCATATGCGTCCGTGAGCGTTACGAAAGCTGGCTTCGCTGACGTTTTGCCCGGATTTCAGGGCGAATTTTATGCGATTATCCATTGACAGTCCGGCTTGATTGCCGTATAATAAAATTATCTATTACATACTGAAGGTGGTGGGCGATATGGCAACCGAACCCTTGGGCGACATTGAGCTGATTCACGGCTTTGAACCGCCTGAAAAAAGAAAAAAGCCGATTGCGCCCATTTTGCTCGCTGCGCTGATCATCGCGGCGCTGGCTTACCTTGCCTACCTTCTGCTCGGCGGCAAGGGATTCTGGGAGCCGAATCCTCAGCGTTTTGACAGCGATAACGGCTACTACACCTTCAATGAAACCACCTATTACAAACAGGGCGGCAGCTGGTACGAGTACGACGACGGTATGGGCTGGATCATCGCTGCTCCCGGCGACGAATTCCTTGACAATTACGGCAACTATTTCGAGGGCGATCTGTACAGCCGGGATTTCGGCGGCAAATCTTTTTCGCAAAGCGAGTACTATAAGCCCGCGCAAAATGATCAGGGCGAAGGCAAAGCCGGCGGAAGCGGACAAGCCTCTTCCAGCAGCCCTGAGTCCGAAATCGACTATAACGAAGATAACGATTGGTAATTTGTTTGTATCCCCGGAGGGGTTTGATTAGCATGTTTGCAAAGCTGCAAAAAATTGACGATAAGGTTTTGAATAATATCAGCAAGCTTCACCGGCCTGCGCTGAACCTGGTGATGAAAACCGCTTCGCGTTCCGCTAATGTCGGTATTATCTGGTGGCTGATTTGTCTGCCGTTTGTGATTCGCCCGGAATGGCGCGCTACCGGCATCAATTTTGTCATTGCGCTTGCCTTTTCGCACGTGATGGGCGAGGGACTGATCAAGCACACAGTCAAGCGGATCCGTCCGTGCCACTCGCTGGCGGATGAGGAACAGATCATCAACCGGCCGCGGTTCTACTCCTTTCCGTCCGGACACACCACCGCGTCCTTTGCAATGGTCGGCGTCGCGCTGCTGCGTTGTCGTCCGATTACCTGCGTCGGCATCTTTCTGCTGGCGGCGCTGATCAGCTTTTCCAGGATCTACCTGCGCGTCCACTACCTCACCGACGTACTTGCCGGCGTAGTGCTCGGCACTACCTGCGGTATGCTTTCCGTCTTATTCTGCCACGCGATCGGCTTATAAATCTGAATAATCATATGCGCTTCCGGCAATAATTAACGTATGTTAATCTTTGTCGGAGGCGATTTTTTGCAGTATGGAAAGGTAGAGATCTGCGGACTGGACACTTCGCAGCTCAAGGTGCTCAGCGAGGAGAGAAAACGCGAGCTCATGGAGCTTATCCGCAACGGAACGCCGCAGCAGCAGAAGCAGGCGCGCGACGAGATGATACAGGGCAATCTGCGATTGGTGCTCAGCGTCATACACCGGTTCCGAAACCGGGGAGAGGAGCTCGACGATCTCTTTCAAGTCGGCGTAATCGGTCTGATGAAGGCGATCAACAACTTCGACCCCCGTCTTGACGTGCGTTTCTCGACCTACGGCGTCCCGATGATACTCGGCGAGCTGCGGCGCTATCTGCGTGACAACAACAGCATCCGGGTGTCGCGGTCGATGCGCGACACCGCCTACCGCGCGATGCAGATCAAGGAGCAGCTTATCGCGCAGACGAACCGTGAACCGACGGTGGAGGAACTCGCACGCGAGATGGGCGTGCCAAAGGAGGACGTCGTGCTGGCGCTGGAAGCCGTCGTCGAGCCGGTATCGCTCTATGAGCCGGTCTTTTCCGACGGCGCCGACACGGTGTACGTCATGGATCAGATCAGCGACGCCGGCGATGATTCCGCGTGGCTGGAGGAGCTTGCCGTCAAGGACGCGATCGCCTCTCTCAGTCCGCGCGAGAAGAAGATCCTCGGCATGCGCTTTTTCAAGGGGAAAACCCAGATGGGGGTCGCCGAGGAGATCGGCATTTCGCAGGCGCAGGTCAGCCGCATCGAAAAGGGCGCCCTGCAGACCATCAAAAAGAATCTATAAAATAAAGGGTTCGGCACTTGACCGAACCCTTTGCTGTTTTGGCATGCGTATTAGGTTGTCGTTTCGGCGAACATCACCTTTGACTGGAAGAAATAGATGATCAGCGCGAGATGACCGATAAATTCGAGCGTGTAGCTGACGATATCGAGCGTTTCGCTGAGCACCGGCATAAAAATGACGATCAGCCTGGAAAAAATAACGAAGGTAAATAGCACCGCGACAATGAACATATTGATCTTACCGCTGGTCTGTACCTTTTTGTAATCCAGTTTGTAGGCAACGCAGTAAACGCCGAGAATGATATAAACGTCGACCAGCAGACCGGCGACAGCAGAGATTCCGGAAAAGATGTTGCTGAACGTTCCGGCGGTCAAAACGGAAACAGCGGTGGCGATCAGGTTGATCACAACAAACTTCAGCGCTGTCTTGAACTGCTTTTCATCCTTGCGCGCCTGATTCAGTGCGATCAGCTGGATGATCTGTCCGATGAGCGTCATCAAACCGGCGGCGAAGAATAAGCCGAGCGAGGTCATCACCAGGGATTCGAAATCGTCCGGTGTGCCGCTTTGCAGCACAACGATCTCCGAACCGAAGGCAAGTATGGTGGCGATGATAAACAGGCTCTCGGATATGATGAACTTTCTCACGCCTTTTTTTGCGTTTTCAAATTTCATTGCATTTCTCCTCCCGTCATCAGCGTTGAATGGTTTCGCCGGAGTAATTGCCCAGCGAGACGAGCGTCAGCACGTCCTCCTGTGCGCCCTTGACGTCGCCCTTTGTCATCAGGTCGTCGCAGTAGCGGTAGAGCTGGTTGGTCGAGGTGACGACCTCATCCCAGTCCGAGAGCAGTCCTGTTCTCAGGGGATCGATTTTCAGTTCTTCCTCTTTGATGATCTTTTCGGCGAGATAGTCGGTGAATTTGAGTGCGCCGTAGACGTTCATGTGGTCGATATTGTAGAAGTCACGCTTGTCGTCAATGCCGATTTTGACCGCCTCGTTCTCGCAGGCGTAGTAGCTGTAGCCGTACTCCCTGACGATCGACGCCATCTTGTTGGAGCGCTTTACGCGGTCATAGGTCTCCTCTGTCACGTAATGCGGCGCTCTGACAAAGAGCACATGAAGTTTTTGCTCCTTGCAGTAATCCAGCAGATCCATCAGCTGTTGCTGCAGCTTGGGATTGAGGTCGAGCTCGCCTTTTTCGTCCGCCAATTTGGCGTTCAGGCTGGGCGTTTTTCCCTTGTAGATCTCCGCGGTCGTGCGGAAGCCCTTGAGGTAGTTATAGCCGCGCATATCCAGCGAGAGGTTGCTCGCCATCATGTGGAAGCGCTCGGGATACTCCGTCCACAGACCGTGGTATTTGATCAGGGGGAAGAGGTACTCCCATCTCTGATCGACGGGGACGTTCTTCTCGACGTATTCGAGCTTGTTGAAGCTGAACGGCAGGTTGTCAAAGAACTTGTGGACATGCGCCTCATTGGTTTCGTTGTCGGCGTCGCCGTAGAGGAAGGCGTTCGCCTCAATGACGATCAGACCGGGGTGCTGTGTCCGCACGATTTCCTTGACGGCGGTTTTGACGCCCTCGGAGGTAATGGATTCCGAGGCGAGCAGGTAGCTGGTGAAGCCGTGCTGCTCATAGGCTCTGCCCGGCATAAAGCTGGTGTAGATATCGCTGGCGCCGATGAACACCACGTCGAGCGAATCGAGCGGCTCCTGATAATAGCCCTCGACGCGCAGGCTGTTGTGATCCGTGTTGCGCAGCACATACTGCTGCAGCACCAGACAGGAGACCATGACAACCAGCAGGAAGATGGCTGTTTTGACGGTTCGCGTCACATATTGCTGAAATTTCATAACCGTTCCGCCTCCTTAGAATTGCATGTAAACGAAGTCCGCTGCGTTGTAGCCGGAGCCGTAAATACCGAAGATCACGACAGACATCACGCCGATATACAGCAATGCGAACCGTGTGGCGAAGGATTTTTTGTCGAGCATGTGGCGGATATCGGTATCTTGGTGACGTTCCTGAATCAGGCTGGCGATCAGGATTACAACGCCGCCCAAACCGATCACGGCGTAATCGTGCGCGATCAGCGGGATCTTGCTGAGCTGTTCAAACGCCTGCGGGATATTCTGATTGGTGAAAAACCCGGTCAGCGTGCGCATGCCTTCCCCGAAGGACGGCGCCACGTCAAAGACATAGCCGACGAGCACGACGATCAGGGTGCGGAAGATCTGGAAACCGATAAAGAACGGGTTGGTGCGCTTGATGTGCAGCTTGTCCACAACGCCGTCAAAGAGCGGCTGCAGCAGGATGCTCAGCATGATGATCACGCCGTTCCACAAGCCGAAGGCGACGTACTTCCAGTCAGCGCCGTGCCAGACGCCGACAACGAGGAAAACGATCAGCGAGGCGATGCTGGTCGGCAGTACCTTGGCGACATGAGCGCCTGCGGCGGTCTTGCCGAAGCGGGTGTTCTTCATCTTCTTGCCGGCGTTGATGAACACGTTGGACATCGCGATCGGGTAGAAGAGGTAGTTTTTCAGCCAGCCGCCGAGCGAGATATGCCATCTGCGCCAGTATTCGTTGATCGAGCGCGAGAAGTACGGGCGCTTGAAGTTGTCGATCATGTCGATGCCAAATATCTGAGCCACACCGCGCGAAATGTCGATACCGCCCGAGAAGTCGGCGTACAGCTGCAAGGCGTAGAGCAGGATCGTAAAGGTCAGCGCCGTGCCGTTGTACTGGGCATAATCCTTTTCGACCGCGGTGATGAGCACGGCGGCTCTGTCCGCGATGACGAGCTTTTTGAAGAAGCCCCACAGGATCAGCTCCATGCCGTGCTTCATGCGCGTGAAGCTGAATTCATGCGGCTCAAAGAGCTGATGGGCAAGCTGATCGTAAATGCTGATAGGTCCCTGAATGATCTGCGGAAAGAACGACACGAACAGCAGCAGCTTGAAGGGATTGCGCTGCGCGGCGGTCTTTTCGCGGTAGACGTCCACGATGTAGCCCATGGACTGGAAGGTGTAGAACGAGATACCCAGCGGCAGCACCAGCTTGAGAGTCGGCGCTGAAAAGGCGACGCCAAAGCTGCCGAGCACGTCGTTGAGGCTGCCGGCAAAGAAGTTATAGTACTTCAAAAAGGCGAGAATACCAAAGTTGATCACGAGCGCGAGCGCCATGATCAGGCGCTTTTGCACCTTGATGCGATTCTTGTAATTCTTCTTCTGGTCTCTGTCCCATTCCTTTTTCTTTTCCTTTAGCAGCTTTTTCGACTTATCCGCCACGCGTTCGATCCAGAGCGCGATCAGATAGGTGCTCAGCGTCGTAAAGAGTATGTAGAAAGCGAACTTATAGCCGCAGACTATGTAGAAAAACACGCTGGCAGCCAGCAGAACCGTCCATTTATATTTCTTTGCGGGAAATAAAAAATAGACCAGCATCGTCGCCAACACAAAAAAGAGAAAGTTGAGCGAGGTGTAGGTAAGGTTGAACAGCAAATTTTTTCCTCCATTCCTTATATTTAGTCCTATTGTAACACAAAATATCTCCATTGCCTATTATTATTTTTGCCGGAATGATTACAATTTAGCAATTTTTAACCCTTAACCGACAAAGACAAAAATAAACCTTTACTTTTACGCTTTTGTATGTTAAAATTTTAATGTATGAAATTACGTGAAAGCAGGAGGCAATTATGAATTCCAAGCTAAAAAACGACGCGACAGATTTTCTGTTTGACGCGATACTCTCTTTGGAGAACAAAGAGGAGTGCTATCGCTTTTTCGAGGACTTGTGTACCAGCGCAGAGCTCAAAGCGCTCTCTCAGCGTCTTGTCGTGGCAAAAATGTTGACCGAAAAGAAGGTCTACACCGAGATCGTGCGCGAGACCGGCGCTTCTACCGCCACCATCAGCCGCGTCAAGCGCGCCCTCTTTGACAACGATACCTACGGCTACTCCCTTGTCCTCGACAAGCTCGGTCAGAACAATGGTTGACAGCTATATCGACTTCGCGCGTTTCTATGATTCGCTCATGGAGGACGCGCGCTACCCCGAACGCGCGGATTATCTGCTGGAGATCTGCGCGTGTTTTTCTCACCCTGTCGGCAACTGTCTGGACTTGGCATGCGGCACCGGCTCGCTTACCGGCGAACTGTACCGGCGCGGCGTGAACGTCACGGGTGCTGATATCAGCGCGGACATGCTCACAGTCGCCGCTGACCGTTTTCCGGAGATCCGCTTCGTCTGCCAGCCGATGCAGGCGCTGGAGCTGCCCGTGCCGGTCGATACCGTCGTCTGCACGCTCGACAGCGTCAATCATCTGACGAAGGATGAGGACGTGCAGGAGACCTTCTGCCGCGTGGCGCAAGCCCTGAATCCCGGCGGACTCTTCGTCTTTGACGTCAACACGCTCTACAAGCACCGCGCGATCCTCGGCGACAACGCCTACACGATCGAAAACGAAACCGTCTTCTGTGCCTGGCAGAACGTGCTCTGCGAGGATAACGCCACTGTCGAGATCCTTCTCGACTTTTTTGAGGAACAGGAGGACGGCAGCTACCGGCGCTACAGCGAGCAATTCTGCGAAAAGGCGTATTCCGGCGAACAGCTTCGGCAAATGCTTGCAAACGCCGGACTGGAAACGCTCGCGGTCTACGGCGATCTGACGTTTGAAGAACCGGAAGACGACGAGCAAAGGGCGGTCTACGTCGCCCGGAAACCCCTGAAAGGAAACTGATCTATGGATAAAATCATTCGCTGTATCACCTCTGACGGCGCGATCATGGCTTCGGCGATCGACGCGTCCGACATCGTATTCACCGCCAAAAAGCTCCACAATCTCAGCCGTGTTTCTACCGCGGCGCTCGGCAGACTGCTCTGCGCGACTTCCATGATGGGCAACATGCTCAAGCAGCCGGACGCGTTCATCAACCTGCGCATGCTCGGCGACGGCGAGATGGGCGCGGTAGTAGCCGTCGGCGACAGCCGCGGCAACGTGCGCGGTTACGTGCAGAATCCGGACTGCCCGACGACCTATTACGAAAACGGCAAGCTCAACGTCTCTCAGGCGGTCGGCGCCAACGGCACCTTAAAGGTCATGCGCGACTACGGCACCGGCGACCCCTATATTGGTCAGGTGGAGCTTGTCAGCGGCGAGATCGCCGAGGACGTCACCAATTACTACGCCACATCCGAGCAGATACCCACCGTCTGTGCGCTCGGCGTCTTGCTCGACAAGGAGAACGGCGAGGTCTTGCTCGCCGGCGGACTGCTGATCCAGCTTTTGCCCGGCGCCTATGACGAGGCGATCGACAGGCTCGAACAGAACGTGGCGAAGCTGGAGCCCGTCACCACCATGCTCGCCAAGGGCATGAGCATTCTCGACATCTGCAAAACCGCGCTGGACGGCTTTGAGGTGGAGGTGCTCGACGAAAACCCGGTCAATTATGTATGCTCCTGCTCGCGCGAAAAGCTCGAGCGCTACTTCATGACCATGAGCGACGAGGAACTTCGCACTCTGCCGGACGAATCCGGCGCCACCGAAGCGGTCTGCCAGTTCTGCAACAAGCGCTACGTGTTCACGCGCGACGATCTGGAAAAACTGATCGCCGAAAAAAACAAGGATTGATCAATGAAAAGGGCGACCGCCGGTCGCCCTTCACTTATGCCCTAATCCATCATCTCATAGTCCGATTTCAGCTGAAAGCTGCGGCAGTCCGTACACGGATATTCCGCCGGGCGCTTGTCGTGCAGACCGACCGTGATCTTTGCCAGCGAGCAGAAATCCGCCTGATCGTTATGATGTTTGCAGCTTGTCACAGTGCAGGCGATGCACTGATTCGCATATCTGTTGTCCAGAGCTATCACCTCGAAAGAAATATTTGTGATTAGCATACCCGTTTTCTGTGAGGATATGCACGCAAAATCAAATTTTTCATAAGCTGTACCGAGGTGAAAGTTTATGAACATACTGTCCGCCGTGCTGTTGGTGGTTTTTGCGGCGATCGGCGTCTGCGCAGTCGTCAGGGAGCTGAGCCTGCGCCTTTTTACGGACAAAACCGCTTATTCCGTCCTGCTGATCACGCCGGTCGACAATGCCGACAACGCGGAATTTGTCCTGCGGAGCGCCGCGGCAAAGCTGAGATGGGGAAGGGGCTGCCGTTCCTGCGCCGTCTGTCTGGACGCGGAGCTCGACGACGAAACGCGCAAAATCTGCGAGACCGTCTGCCGCGAATACGGTTTTCTGAAGCTGATGACAAAGGAAGAATTGATGCGCGAGCTGTATCCGTAAATTTTTCTTGTTATCCTGCCAAAAAAGGAGTATACTGAAAGCAGCAATCAAAAAGGAACGTCGATATGGATCAACAAAAACTGCTCCGTCTGGAAGGAGCCGTCGAAAATATTGTATATCGCAACGAGGAAAACGGTTACACCGTCCTCGAAATCGAAAATGACGAGGAAAGCATCACCGCCGTCGGCGTCATGCCCCTGGTGACCGCCGGCGACAGCGTGATCCTGACCGGAACCTTCACCGAACACAAGAGTTACGGCAAGCAGTTTGCCGCCCAGACCTGTGAGATCATCCGTCCTACGAAAAGCGCGGATATCCTGCGCTATCTTTCGTCCGGCGCGGTCAAGGGGATCGGCGCGGCCACGGCGCGTCGGTTGGTAGACGCCTTCGGAGACAGCACCCTCGACGTGCTCGAAAACGACCCGGAGCGCGTCGCTGTGCTCAAGGGCATCAGCCGCGACAAGGCGAACGATTTCTCCAATCAGCTGCAGGCGAACCAGAGCGTCCGGGCGCTGATGCTTTACCTGACGAATTACAAGATCCCGAATGTCTCCGCGATCAAGATCTACAAGGCGCTCGGCCCGTCGGCGCTTACGGAGATCCGGGATAATCCCTATCTGCTCTGCGAAGGCGACTTCGGCATCACCTTCCGCACTGCCGATACGGTCGCCCGTACTGAGAATTTTGACGCCGAGAGCAGCGTGCGCCTGCGCGCCGGTCTGCTCTATATCCTGCGCCACAACGAGGGCAACGGCCACACCTGTCTGCCGCGCGACCAACTCTGCCGTATGGCGGTGGAGTTTCTGAACGTCATGCCAAAAGCGCTGGAGGAAAGCGTTGACGAGATGATCTTTGACCGGACGCTGGTGACGGAGACCATCGGCATGCGCGAATTTCTATTTACGCCGGAGATGTACCGCACAGAGGCGTCCATCGCCTCGCGTATCAAGCTGATGATGAGTTTCCCTGCGGAACAGCTCACCGGCGCTGACAAGGCGATCGCCGCGTGCGAGCAGTCGGACGGCATCGAATACGCTGAATTGCAAAAGGATGCCATCACCGCCGCCATGACGCAGGGAATGCTGGTGCTCACCGGCAGACCGGGTACCGGCAAGACCACCACCCTCAACGCGATCATCCGTATCCTGCAGGACAGGGGACAGCGCGTCCTGCTGGCGGCTCCCACCGGCAGAGCCGCCCAGCGCATGACCGAACTGACCGGCAAGGAAGCCAAGACGCTTCACCGTCTGCTCGAGGTCGCATGGGACAGGCAGGACAAGCCTGTGTTCAGCAAAAACGAGCATAACCTGCTCAAATGCGACGCGCTGATCATCGACGAGGTGTCCATGGTAGACGTCGGCATTTTTGACAGCGTGCTCCGGGCGTTACGGCTCGGCTGCCGTCTGATATTGGTAGGCGACTCCGACCAGCTCCCGTCTGTCGGCCCCGGCAATGTGCTCGGCGACCTGATCGCCAGCGGCGCCGTTCCGGTGGTTCGGCTGGACAAGATCTTCCGTCAGGCGCAGCAGAGCCTGATCATCACCAACGCGCACCGTATCGTCAACGGCGAAATGCCGGTGCTTAACCGCGTGGACAGGGATTTCTTCTTTATCGAGCGCAACAACAAAACGGATATCAGCAGCCTGATCTGCGAACTTTGTTCCAGCCGTCTGCCCAAGGCTTACGGCTATTCGCCGTTTGAGGATATCCAGGTGCTCGCGCCGTCCAAGAAGGGCGAATTAGGCACGGTGGAACTGAATCAGCGCCTGCAGAGCGTGCTCAATCCGCGCGAGGGGAAGAAAAGCGAGGCGACCATTTCCGGCAAGACCTTCCGCGTCGGCGACAAGGTGATGATGACGAAGAACAACTACGACATCCGCTGGGAGAGAGAGGACGGCGAACTCGGCGAAGGCGTATTCAACGGCGATATCGGCACCGTCAAGGCGATCGACGCGCACGCCAAAAAGCTGTGGGTAGACTTCCCGGACAAGACCGCCACCTTGGATTTTGAGGACGCGGCGGAACTGGATTTCGCCTACGCCGTCACGGTACACAAGAGTCAGGGCAACGAGTTTGACTGCGTGATCATCCCGATGTTTCCGGGACCTTCGCCGCTCTATTACCGCAACCTGCTCTACACCGCCGTCACCCGTGCCAAGAAAACCCTGATTCTGGTCGGACAGCCGCATACCGTCGAGGTCATGGTGAACAACAACCGCCAGACAAAGCGCTACAGCGGCTTGAAGGCGTTCCTGGAACGCGACGACAGTTTATATCAAACATAATACTAATACCTAATAAAAAGTGGACAGCCTTTGCGGTCTATTTTCCACAATACTTCGTTGTCGTCCTTGCAAGGCGTCAGCCTTGCGGCGTCCTTCGCCTCGTCTTGCGAAAAATATCCTCGCAAATCCAAGTCTACTTTCTATCAGGAATTAGTATAAAAGAGCGGCACATCGCCGCTCTTTTGTTTTATAGATGATTCCCCAGCGTGATGATCTCCGCCCATTCCACCGGACCGATCGCGCCGGTCTCCTCGATTCCCAGGTACTGCTGCAGCGCGATCACTGCCGCCTTGGTTTTCGGGCCGAAAATGCCGTCGGCGGCGATCACCGGAATGGAATCGACGTTCTGTCCGATCTTGTTGAGGTAGCCTTGGATGATATACACGCTTTCTCCGCGGTCGCCTTCGGTGAGGAACCGGCCGGGGTAGGGCTCGCCGATGGCGCTCTGATAATTCGCCGGCAATTCAGAAACCGCGTTGCGGTAGACCTGTTCAATGCGGCTGAACACATTCGCGTCGACCACGCCGGTGACAGGCAGACCGTAATTCGCCTGAAACGCGAACACTGCGTCGCGCGTGAGTTCTCCGAAATAGCCGGTGATCGGGATCGGCGGCAGGTAGGGATAAAAATACCCGATAAACGCGAGGTAGTATTGCAGCGCTTCCACGTCGACGCCCTGAGAGCCGGGACGGAGCTCGCGCGTATAGCGCCTTGCCACCTCCGAGATCGTCAAGCCCTCGCTCGTCAGATCGGATAGCTCCTTGACGGCGGTGAAAACCTGCTTGATCTTGTACCAAGTCGCCTTGCCGACCACGCCGTCGGGATCAAGGCTGAAAATCCGCTGAAACGCCTTGACCGCGTTCTCGGTCTCGAGGTCGTACACGCCGTTGATGAACGCGATCTTCGGGATCGCCGGATAGTTCTGCGCGATGCGGTTGAGCTCGCGCTTGATGGTCACCACGTCGTCGCCGAAGCTGCCGCGCCGCAGCGCTACGCCGGGATAAGACTGCGTGTTGTTGCTCATGGGCGCGTTGTAGACCAGATTGATGTTGTCGCCGTAGTAGTACCGCAGGATCTCGATCGGCGTGAGACCTCTGTTGGCGAGCGTCACCGTTCCCCATTGGGAGAGTCCGCGGCAGGTGGTGGTGTAGCCGTCGCAGAATTGCGCGTACAGCGGCTCGACGTTGCCTGTGCGGACGATGTAGTTGTTGAAGATCTCATCCGCGATCCGGCTGATGTTCTCGTACACCTCGCCGTCCTTGGTGTACGCCTGGTCGTTCGAGGTGGTGTTGGTGATGTCGAAGTCGTAGCCGCGGCTGCGGTAGTATTCCGTATACACGCGGTTGAGCGCAAAGGAGATCTGCGCCAGCATATTGGCGCGGATCGCCGCCTCCGGCCATGTGGGGTAGATCTCGCTCGAGGCGACATTTTTGATGTAGTCCGTGAACGGCACTGTCACGTTTTCGGCAGGCGCGTTCGGTCTGCCGAGGTGTACCGTTATCTCGGAAGGGATCACAGGCGTCATGTTCAGCCCTCCGTATTGTCCGTTACGGGCGTCAGGCTGACGGGCAGGATCGTTTCTACCCGGTCAAAAACCGATACAGGACAGTCCGTGATCTCCTCAAAGCCCGGATGATACAGCGACACCAGGTACTGCGGTTCCGGCAGTGAAGCCGTCTCCGGGTTTTGCGTCGCGGCGGATAATCTCGACGGCAGGACGATCTCGTTGACGATCCCCGAGTCGTCCGTTACGTCATGATAGATCGTGTAGCGCTTGCCCTTGTAGAGCAGCGACACGTCCACGAATACGTCGCGGATGGGGAACGCCTCCTGCGCTACGCTCGTCTGTACCTTGAGCGAGCCTCTGCCGGGATATTCGTTGACAAATTCATCGTATTCCGGCTTGAAGGGCGTTTCGCCGGAAATGCGGTCGTTGTAATTAGCAGCCATAAAAAAACTCCTTTCATCCGTCATAGTATGATGAAAGGAGCGTTTTGTTATTTGGTTTTCGGTTTGATTTTTTGCAGCCGCGGTATGATCAGTTGGGCGCACAAACCGGTGAACGCGCCGGCAAGACAGCCGGACACCAGCAAGAACGGATAATAGGCGATCAGCTGCACGGTCTGCGTGACGGCGATCGCCGCGATCATCTGACCGGTGTTGTGGAGTACCGCGCCGAATACGCTGGCAAGCCACAAATGCCGCTCGTCGATCACTTTTTTGAGCAATAACATGCCCAGCAGACAGAGTACGCTGCCTGCTGCACTGTAGAGCAGCGCCGTGATGTTGCCGCTGAATATCGAGCCGAGCAGCAGCCTGACCGCGACGATCATGGCGGTCTCATACGCCTTGTAGTGGTAGACCGCGTAGACGGTGATGATATTTGACAGCCCCAGCTTCACACCGGGAATGGGGAAGGGATTGGGGATCTGCAGTTCAATGATGAAAATGATCAGGGCGACCGCCGTCAGCACGGCGAGCTCCGCCAGTCGTCTTGGCTTCATATTATTCCGCTATCGCGTCCACCTCGCCTTCACTGTCGGCAAATGAGATCACCAGATGATTCGGCAGACAGACGATCGGCATTGCCGAGGAGCTCAGCCAGCCGGTGTGAACGCAGGTCTTGTCGGGACACTGCGCTTCCTTGACGCGGATCCTGCCGCCCTTGATCTCGATGGTATTGCTGCTGTCGCCGTAGGGAAGGACAAAGGTTCTGTCCGCTTCCTCACTGAGCCGCAGGGTCATCAGCGTTTTGCCGTCCTGTTTGATGGTCACGACGGATCGCTTCGGCGAGAGAAGCACAAACAGGCTTCCGATGATACCCGCCAGAAAGATCACCGCCGCCGCGACGATCAGGATGGTCGTTTTAGAGTTTTTCAAAGCGCTTTACCTGTCTGCCGTCCTTCCAGACGGTTTCGGTGAACATGGAATACGGTCTTGCCCAGACGACGTCGGGCTGCTGAACGGAACGGTAGATCACCAGCTCCTCGCCGCTTTCGCTGTGCTTGGCAAACCCTGTCACCTCGTATTCGCCGCCCTTGAAGTGGCGGTATTTCTGACCGGGCCGAACGCCTTCTTCTGCCTTGTCCCTGGCAGGCACGGTCACGGTCTCAGCGCCCAGATCCGGCTGGAAGCTGCCGTCGTTGACGACAAGGATCCTGGTGGAATACGGCGGCATGTGCAGTTCGCACCAGCCGTTCGCGTCAAAGACCTCGTTGCCGTTCAGCACGTCGGTCAGCTTGGCGTTGCAGCGGCTGTCAAAGCCGAGTATCTCGTCATGGTCGGTCAGGTTGAAGGCAACAAAGACCGTCTGGTTGTCGGTATAGCGCTTGTAGACCAGCTTCTCGTTCATGATGTTGACGTTCTCGAACTTGCCGTATTTCAGCGCTTCCAGCGCGAGCCTGACCTTGCCGAGCCGCGCGATATGCTCGCAAAGCTGCGTGTTGGCGTTGGGAATGTTGTTGAGGTCAAGACAGGGGCGCAGATCGTAGTCGCTGTCTCTGGTGCGCTTGCCTTCAACGCCGTATTCGCTGCCGTAGTAGATGGACGGCACGCCGGGCATGGTGTAGAGCATGGTGTAGACGTTGTTGAGGTGGTTTTTATCGCGCAGGGTGCTCGCAATGCGGTTGACGTCGTGGTTGTCGACGAAATTGTAGGTGTAGATGTTTTGATAAATGCCGCCGTTCTGGAACTGTCTGCCGAGAGAATGGGCGATCTCAAAATAATTGTGGTCGTTGTGGCTGGAATAGATGCCCTTGTAGCACTCGTAGTTGGTGACGGAATCGAGCATGTCGCCGTTGGCGATGCGGTTGTAGTCGCCGTGGGTGATCTCGCCGTAGAGCCAGAAATCGGGCTTTTTAGACTTGCAAAGCTGTTTGAGACGGCGGAAGAAATTCACGTCGATCACGTCCGCCGCGTCAAGGCGCAGACCGTCGATGCCGAACTCGTCGATCCAGTATTCCACAGCGCCGAGCAGGTATTGCACGACGTCCTCGTTGCCGAGGTTGAGCTTGACTAGATCGTAGTGACCTGCCCAACCCTCGTACCAGAAGGGGTCGCCGTAGGGACTGCTGCCGTTGAAATGCAGGTTCTGGAACCAGCCGCAGTAGGGAGAATCCCACTTTTTCTCCTGCACGTCCTTGAAGGCGAAGAAATCCCTGCCGACGTGGTTGAAAACGCCGTCCAAGATCACGCGGATACCGTTTTCGCGGAGGGTGTCGCAGATCTTCTTGAAAGAGGCGTTGTCGCCTAAGCGGCAGTCGATCTTGCGGTAGTCGATGGTGTCGTAGCCGTGACGCGAGCTTTCAAACACCGGATTAAAGACCATCACGTTCACGCCGAGGCGCTTGAAATGGTCGATGCTGTCGTATATTTTGTCCAGCCGGTAGCTCTGCTGACGGTCGTTCTCCTTCGGAGCGCCGCAGTAGCCGAGCGGATAGATATTGTAAATAATGCTTTCGTGGATGTAACTCATTGAAAAATCTCCTTGTACAGTTTTGGAATAATCATTATATCACAAAATTTACTATTGTGCAAATGGAACTTTTGTGATAAAATAGATAGCATATCAAATTATGTCGGAGGTTCCTATGAATAAAATACCCGAAAACAAAACCAGAAAAAGACTGCGCCTTTTTCTTTGCTTTTTATATCTGCTCGAAATCGTCCTGTGTACCTTCCCGTATTATCAGGTCGTGCAGGACGGCAAGCTGGTGACGAATTCCGTCTTTGAGGTGCTCAGCGCCCTCGGCACCGGCAATACCATGGGAATGGCAAGCGACCAGTTCTCCGCGGTCTCCAGATTTTTGCCGATGAACTTCATTTTCGTCATCGTGCCGATCGTGGGATTCTTCTTCTGTGCGCTGGACAAGCAGAGCAACATGAAGAACATCGTCTCCATCCTCTGTTGTCTGGTCGGCGTTGTGTCGATTCTGACGATCGTCACCGTCAATCTGCTGTCGCTGGGTTCCATGCTGTCGCTGCTGCTGTATATCCTCATCAGCTTTTTGTCCATGCTGTCGATCTTCGCACGTTATTCCAAGCCTGCGGACAACAGCGTCAATCCCAAAGAAACATAAAAAGATATAGAAAAAAGGGACTGCCCACGCAGTCCCTTTTGTTATGTGTTTATTGCTATAACGCCATCATCAGATGTCGTTTCGACGCGGGCACAGAAGTTTTCGGTCAGATGAACCTGTCTGCACGGAGAAAGTGCCCACCGGCACTCAGTCGATTTCG
>CAMKSB010000015.1 GCA_946415335.1 uncultured Clostridia bacterium | reverse complement strand
GTCAGATGAACCTGTCTGCACGGAGAAAGTGCCCACCGGCACTCAGTCGATTTCGACCATGACCTTTTCTTCCATGCGGATGGAAGCGCTGCGGGCGATGGTACGGATCGCCTTGGCGATCTTGCCCTGCTTGCCGATGATCCTGCCCATGTCGTCCTCTGCCACATGGATGTGATAGACTGTTACGCCATCCTCGTTGGGCTCATCCTTAGTTACCGAAACGGCATCGGGAGCGTCCACAAGACCTTTGGCGATAATCGTCAGTAATTCCTGCATGATAATATCCTTTCCTGCGGCTGTCTTAGTCGATAACGCCGTTCTTCTTCAGGAGCGCCTTCACGGTATCGGTAGGCTGTGCGCCGTTGGCGATCCACTTCTTGACCGCTTCCGCGTCAACCTTGAACTCGGAGGGGTTCTTCAGAATGTCGTAGGTGCCGACTTCCTCGATGAATCTGCCGTTTCTGGGATATCTGGAATCTGCAACGATAACTCTGTAGTAGGGAGCCTTCTTGGAACCCATTCTTCTCAGTCTGATTTTTACTGCCATAATTTACACCTCTATAAAAAATTTAGAATATATATTCACCAATTCGCTGATTGGGGAATGACTTGGTTATTCTTCAAACGGGGGCAGGCCGCCCATGCCGCCCATACCGCCCATCGGCATACCGCCGAGACCGGGGAGCATTTTGTTTTTGCGGCGCTTTTTGGAGCCCTTGCCGCCCTTCATCTGCTTGATCATCTTCTGCATCTGTTCGAGCTGCTTGATCAGGCGGTTGACTTCCTCAACGGTTCGTCCGGAGCCTGCCGCGATACGGCGCTTGCGCGAAGGATTGATCAGGGATGGATTGCTGCGCTCGTCCGGCGTCATCGAGCTGATGATCGCCTGCAGCCAGTCGATCTGCCTGTCGTCGATATCTACGTCGTCAAGCTGATTGCCGATGCCGGGCAGCTTGGAGAGGATGCCCTTGAGCGGTCCCATGCGCTTGATCTGGTTGAACTGCTCGTTGAGGTCGTTGAAGTCGAGCTTTTCGCTCATGATCTTCTTTGCCATTTCCTCGGCTTTTTTCTCGTCGAGCTTGCTCTGCGCGTCCTCGATCAACGTGAGCACGTCGCCCATGCCGAGGATACGGCTCGCCATACGGTCGGGGTGGAAAACCTCGAGATCGTCGAGCTTTTCGCCGGTGCCGGCGAACTTGATGGGCTTGCCGGTGACTGCCTTGACCGACAGCGCCGCACCGCCTCTGGTGTCGCCGTCGAGCTTGGTGATGATGACGCCGGTGATCTCCAGCAGTTCGTTGAAGCTCTTTGCCACATTGACCGCATCCTGACCGGTCATCGAGTCGATGACAAGCAGGATCTCGTCGGGATGTACCTCGTCGCGGATCTGCTCGAGTTCCTTCATGAGTTTTTCGTCGATATGCAGACGGCCGGCGGTATCCAGGATCACCACGTCGTTGCCGTAGTCCTTCGCGTGACGGACAGCCTCCTTCGCGATCTTGACCGGATTCTCCGTGCCCATTTCAAAGACCGGCACGCCGGCTTTCTCGCCGACGACCTTCAACTGGTCGATAGCCGCCGGACGGTAGATATCGCAGGCGACCAGCATGGGACGGTGATTCTGCGCCTTGAGCATTTTGGCGAGCTTAGCCGAGTGGGTGGTTTTACCGGAACCCTGCAAGCCGCACATCATAATGACCGTCGGCGGCTTGGAGGCAAACTCCAGACGGGCGTTTTCGCCGCCCATCAGGGAGGTCAGCTCCTCGTCGACGATCTTAATGACCATCTGCGCCGGGGTCAGGCTTTCCATGACGTCCTGACCGACCGCGCGTTCTGTCACGGTTTTGGTGAAGTCTTTGGCAACCTTGTAGTTGACGTCCGCTTCGAGCAGCGCCAGTCGTACCTCACGCATTGCCTCCTTGACGTCGTTCTCCGTCAGTTTGCCCTTGCCCTTTAGTTTTTTGAACGCTTTGCTGATTTTATCCGCAAGTCCTTCAAATGCCATAAGCTTATTCCTTTTCTTTCAGAGCGCCGGCTTTATCCGCGATTTGAGCGGCAAGCGAGCGCAGTTGTGAGTCGTCAGTTGAACGCATGATTTGTCCGGCGAGCGCCGAGATTTCCTCCAAGCCCTGCTCCAGCTGCTGAAACCGGCTGAGCAGACCGAGCTTTTTTTCGTATTCAAAAAGCTGCTGCTCGCATCGCTTGATGCTGTCTCTCACGCCCTGGCGGGTGATGCCCGTGTCCTCGGCGATTTCCGAGAGCGACAAATCGTCGTTGTAGTAGAGGTCGACCGCGTGTCTGCCGGCAGGCTTTAAGAGCTCGCCGTAAAAGTCCAGCAACAGGGAAACCTCGATATTTTTCTCCATCGTCATAGCTCCTTGCTATGAAGTGTGTAAAGCATTTTTCTTTACACCTGTGCTATTATAAACTATCTCGCCCGTTTTGTCAAGTGCCAATCCACACAATAAAAATTCTGTCGGAGATACATAATAATCAAAATATTTTTTGGCACAATCGCTCAAAAAGTGAGCGTATTATCGCTCGATCATAATTTTAATATGCTTTTATCAGTGATATATTGAAGTTTTTGTTGTCAAAAGCAATAATGCACAAGCTCATGAAAACACCTTTATTTGTGCAAGGTACATGAAATTTAAGAATATGTGAAAAAATGCTGATTTTTACAAGACAGATGAGGAAAATTATGTTATAATTATATCACATAACGAAAAACGGGAGCTGTGTCTTACGGAACAGATAGTCAATATTGACAGAATGGAAAACGCTGTCGCGCTGTTCGGCAGCTTTGACGAAAACATCAAGCTCATTGAGCGCGAGTTGCACGTCAAGATCACCTGCCGCGGCAGCGAGCTGAAAATCGAGGGCGACGTTGAGAACGCCGCCAAGGCGCGCACGGTGATCGAGAGCCTGCTGCAGTTTCTCAGCCGGGGCGAGGCGCTGTCGGAGCAAAATATCCGCTACTGCATCTCGCTTGTCAATTCCGGAAGCGAGGAGAAGATCGAGCAGCTTGCCGGAGACTGCATCTGCATCACATCCAAGGGCAAACCGATCAAGCCCAAGACCATCGGACAGAAGCGCTACTGCAATCTCATCGCCAAGAACACCATCACCATCGGCGTGGGGCCTGCCGGTACCGGCAAGACCTATCTCGCGGTGGCCATGGCGGTCACAGCCTTCCGCAGCAAGCAGGTCAACCGCATCATCCTGACGCGTCCGGCAGTAGAGGCAGGCGAAAAGCTCGGCTTTTTGCCCGGCGATCTGCAGAGCAAGGTCGACCCCTATCTCCGTCCGCTGTATGACGCGCTCTTTGACATGCTGGGAGCCGAGACCTACCAGAAATACGTCGAGCGCGGCAATATCGAGGTAGCGCCGCTGGCGTATATGCGCGGAAGAACGCTCGACGACAGCTTCATTATCCTTGACGAAGCGCAGAATACCACCAGAGAGCAGATGAAAATGTTCCTGACGCGTCTGGGCTTCAATTCCAAGATGGTCATCACCGGCGACATCACCCAGATCGACCTGCCAAACGGCGCGAGAAGCGGGCTCAAGGATTGCATGAAGATCCTCCGAAATATCGAGGGCATCGGTCAGTGCATGTTCGACGAAAAAGACGTCGTGCGTCATCGTCTGGTGCAGGACATCATCAAGGCATACGCTAAATTTGAAAATAATAAAGCAAAATGATTTCTATATAACTAATCAGAAAAGGGTGGAAAAATGGCAGACAAAATCAAAGTTGTGATTACCAACAAGCAAAAAGCAGTCAAGATCCCCACGGGTATCCGCATGCTAGTTCGCCGCTGCTGCAACGCGGTGCTCAAGCTAGAGAATTTTGAAGGCCCGGCTGAAATCAGCGTTACCTTTACTGATAACGCCGGTATCCGCGAGCTGAACCGTCAGTACCGCGACAAGGATATCGAGACCGACGTGCTGTCCTTCCCGATGGGCGAAAACGGTGTGTGGGACGTCGACATGGAGACCGGCGCCAAGATTTTGGGCGACATCGTCATCTCCATGGAAAAGGCGAGAGATCAGGCGGAGCGCTATGGCCATTCCTTCCAGCGCGAGGTCGGCTATCTGACGGCGCACAGCATGCTCCATCTCCTCGGCTATGACCATGTGGACAATCTCGAAAAAGTCAGAATGAGAGAGAAGGAAGAGCTGATCATGGAGCAGCTCGGCTTGCCGGCTTCCTCCAGCTATATCGCGGTCGATTGATGAAGCAGCAGTTAAAAAGTTTTGCCTGTGCTTTTCGCGGCTTATGGGACGCCGTCTGCGATGAATCCCACCTGCGTTTTCATCTTGTCGCAGGCTTCTACGTGTTGCTGCTGGCACCGCTGTTCGGCGTGAGCCGGCTGGAGTACGCGGTGCTGATCGTCCTGATAGCGGCGGTGATCGCCGCGGAGCTTGTCAATACCGCGATCGAGGACGTCAGCGACGCGCTGACACTGCAGCATAACGCCTATATCCGTCTCGCCAAGGATATCGCCGCCGGCGCGGTGTTGGTTCTTGCCATAGCGGCGGTAGCGGTGGCTGTGCTGTTTTTCGCGAAATGGGAAGCGATCATGGGCGTGTTCCGGTTTTTTGAACAACATATCGTTCTGGCGGTGCTGCTCGTTCTTTCCGCAGTGCCTGCCGTTTGGTTTGTCTGGCACGGTCCGCGAAAAAGAAAGTAAAAACCAAATATATCAAAGGGTAAACCGCGCGTTTGCCCTTTTCTTTTTGCGCTTTTTGTGTTATACTAAAAAGAAAACAGATTTCAAGGAGAACTTTATGGAATACAATCAGCACGACAAGAGCGCGTTTATCGCGATCGTAGGAAAACCGAATGTGGGCAAAAGCTCGATCCTCAACCGTTTTCTCGGGCAGAAGATCGCCATCGTGTCCAGCAAGCCCCAGACCACGCGCAACCGTATCACCGGTGTCTTGACCGACGGCGAGTACCAGATCGTGTTTTTTGACACGCCCGGTATGCACAAGCCCAAGAACCAGCTCGGCAAGTACATGGTGCGCTCCGTCAGCGAGAGCGTCGGCGGCGTCGACTGCTGCCTGTTGGTGGTCGAAGCCGGCAAGGAGCCGAGCCCTGCGGATCTGTCGCTGATCGAAAAATTCAAGGCGATCGAGATGCCGGCGATCCTCGCTATCAATAAAATCGACATGCTGCGCGAGAAGGACGCGCTGATGAAGCAGATTCTCACCTATTCTCAGCTGTATGATTTCGAGGCGGTCGTGCCGGTCAGCGCACAGGACGGCAGCGGCATGGACGAGCTGCTCGATGAGTTGAAAAAGCAAGCCTCCGAGGGCGGCCATTTCTTCGACGACGACACCATCACCGACCAGCCCGAGCGCGTGATCGTCGCGGAGATCATCCGCGAGAAGATCCTCCGGCTCTGCGACAAGGAGATACCGCACGGCACGGCGGTGCTGATCGAAAAAATGAAAACGCGCGACAACGGCATTCTGGATATCGACGCGACCATCTATTGCGAGCGCGACACCCACAAGCGCATCATCATCGGCAAAAACGGCGCGATGCTGAAAAAAATCAGCACCTACGCCCGGCAGGATATCGAGCGCTTCTTCGACTGCAAGGTATTTTTGCAGACGTGGATCAAGGTCAAGGAGGACTGGCGCAACCGTGCCCAGCTCGTCCAGAACTTCGGCTACGACGAACGCAATTTTGATTGATAGATTTTTCCATTCATAAACCTTCAATTTCCGGGAAAACCTATTTCCCGGAGGTGTTATCATGGACGAATGGTATATGTGGCAGGTGTTTTTCACGACCGGCAGCGTGCTGGACTACATCCGCTACAAAAGCATACAGGACGCAAAGAATACCGGCGCGGACACGGTTCGCAGGGAGATGACCGATGAAATTTCAGACGGACGGACTGATCATCAAAGAGCAGAATTTCGGTGAGAACGACAAGCTGATATGGGTGCTCACCCGGACGCACGGCGTGATCCACGCCGTCGCCAAGGGCGCCAAAAGCCTGAAAAGCGCCAAGGGCGCGCCGACCTCGCTGCTGTCCTATTCACGCCTGACATTCTATCAGACAAAGGACAGATACACCGTGGGCGACGCGCTGTCGCTGCGCATTTTTTCCAAGCTCCGCAGCGATGTGCGCAAGATGTGCCTGGCGCAGTATTTCTGCGAGCTGGCTTTGCAGATTTGTCCGCGCGAGCAGCCTGCGGACAAATTTCTCAGCCTGACGCTCAACGCGCTCTACCTGCTGTCGGAGGGTAAGCGCAGCGAACAGCTGGTCAAGCCCTGCTATGAAATGCGGCTTTCCTGCATGGCGGGCTATATGCCGGATCTGCTGATGTGCAGCGACTGCGGCGCGTATTCGGCGGAAGCCATGCTGTTTCATCCGCAGTCCGGCGCCATCTCCTGCGCTTCTCACGGTCATCAGCGTGAAGGCGATATCCTCCTCGGCGAAGCGGCGCTCACAGCCCTGCGCCATACCGTCTTTGCGGACGATGACAAGCTGTTTTCCTTCGGCTTGTCCGACGAAGGGCTCCGTCAGCTCAACGCCGCCAGCGAGAGCTATCTCCGCTGCCGATTTGAAAAGGATTTTCCCACACTGACATTTTATAAAAATATCACTGCTATTACATAAGGAACGTTATGAACAGACATTACAAAACACTCGAACTCGACAAGATCTTAGAACGCCTCGCCGCCCTGACGACGATCGACGACGCGCGCGAAATGGCGCTTTCCTTGGAACCGCAGTTTGATTTGAACAAGGTGCAGCTGTTGCTGCAGCAGACCGACGACGCGGTAGCGCTCAGCGGTCGTTTCGGCGCGCCCTCTTTTGGCGGCGCCCATAACTGCGCCGGCAATCTCCGGCGGGCGCAGGCTGGCGGCTGTCTGACGACCGGCGAGCTGCTCGCCGTTGCTAGAACCATGCACGTCATCCGCACCGTCAAGGAATGGCACAGCCGCTGCGCTTCGGTCAACACGACGCTCGACAATTATTTCAGCGGCTTGGTCGCCAATAAATATCTGGAGGAACGCATCACCTCGGCGATTTTAAGCGAGGACGAGATCGCGGACAAGGCAAGCCCGGCGCTCTCCGATATCCGCCGCAAGATCCGGACGGCTTCCTCCAAGGCGAGGGAAGCGCTCGACAAGATCATCCACAGCTCCAAATATATCAAATATCTCCAAGAGACCATCATCACCCAGCGCGACGGCAGATATGTCGTGCCGGTGCGCAGCGAGTGCCGCAACAACGTCCCCGGACTGGTACACGACACCTCCTCCAGCGGCCAGACGGTCTTTATCGAGCCGATGGGCGTCGTGCAGGCGAATAACGACATCAAGCTCCTGCAGAGCAAGGAGGAGGAAGAGATCCGGCGGATCCTCTTTGAACTCAGCGCCGACGCCGGCGAATTTGCCGACAGCATTATCCGCAGCTATCAGCAGCTTGCGGCGCTGAACCTGATTTTTGCCAAGGCGGACTTGGCGTATTCCATGCGTGCCGCCAAGCCGGTGATGAACGACAGGGGGATCGTCAATATCCGTCAGGCGCGCCATCCGCTGATCCCCAAGGATAAGGTCGTTCCGGTGGATATCCGTCTCGGAAAGGAATTTGACACCCTGGTCATCACCGGACCGAACACCGGCGGCAAGACCGTCACCCTCAAAACGCTGGGCTTGTTCACCCTGATGGCGATGTGCGGCTTGCTCGTGCCCTGCGCCGACAACAGCGAGCTGAGCGTGTTCCGCCGCGTATTGGTCGATATCGGCGACGAGCAGAGCATTGAGCAGAGCCTTTCCACCTTCTCGGCGCACATGACGAATATCATTCAGATCCTCAAGCTGGCGAACGCCGGTTCCCTCTGTCTGATCGACGAACTGGGCGCCGGTACCGACCCGGTAGAGGGCGCGGCGCTGGCGATCGCGATTTTAGAAAAACTGCGCGAAAAGCACGCCAAGATCGCCTCTACCACCCATTACGCGGAGTTGAAGGAATACGCCCTGCGTACGGAAGGGGTCGAGAACGGCAGCTGCGAATTTGACGTGGCGACTTTGCAGCCGACCTACCGTCTGCTCATCGGCGTACCCGGCAAGAGCAACGCCTTCGCGATCTCGCGCAGACTCGGTATGGACGAGGCGGTCGTCAACCGGGCGAAGGAACTGGTGTCGAGCGAGAGCCGCCAGTTCGAGGACGTCGTCGGCAAGCTCGAACAGCAGCGCCAGAGTCTGGAACGCCAGGTAGAGAACGCCAACCGCCTGACCGCCAAGGCGAACACCGAAAAGCAAAAGGCGGAAAACGAAGCGCGCCGTGCCAGAGAGAACGCCGAGCGCGAGATTGAGCGCGCCCATCAGGAAGCGCAGCGCATCGTTTCTCAGGTGAGGGCGCAGGCGGACGCGCTGATGGAAGAACTCGAAAAGGCGCGCCGCGAAAAGGAAATGAGCGCCGAACAGCGCAGCAAGCTGCGCCATAACATCAACCGGATGGAGGCGCACGCCGATCCGGTCAAGCTGAAAAACACGCCGGACGAGGAATATCAGCTTCCGAGACCGCTCAAGGTCGGCGACGAGGTGCTGATTTACGATATCGACAAAAACGCGACGGTTTTAGCGCCGCCCAACAAGGACGGCATGGTGTTGGTGCAGGCAGGCATCATCAAAACGCGCGTGAACATCAAGAACCTGCGCCTGCTCAAATCGCAGATCAAGCCCAAGGCAGACCGGTTTTCGTCTACCCGCCGCGTGCCGAGCCGCGTGGACGTCCGTCCCGAAACGGAGATCGACGTTCGCGGCGAGACCGCCTTTGACGCGGTACAGATCGTAGAAAAGGCGATCGACAACGCCATACTCTCCGGCGTGGGCAAGCTCACCGTCATCCACGGCAAGGGCACCGGCGTTCTGCGCCGGGAGATCAACCAATATCTCCGTACCAACAAGCACGTCAAATCCCAGCGCCTCGGCGTATTCGGCGAGGGCGAGGACGGCGTGACGATCGTGGAATTAAAATAGTTTGATAGTTGTCAGTTATCAGTAGGTGAACATTATGAAGAAACAATATCTCGAATCAGGAAAAATCGTCGGTACTCACGGCATCAAGGGCGAGGTGCGTATCGACCCGTGGTGCGATTCTCCGGAATTTCTCTGCGCGTTCAAAAAGCTCTACCTCGACAGCCGCGGAGAGCGGTCGATCGAAGTCAAAAGTCGTCCGCACAAGAACATCACGCTTGCCAAGATCAAGGGCGTCGACACCATCGAACAGGCGGAGCTGCTTCGCGGCAAGATCGTCTATATCGACCGCGACGACATCACGCTCGGCGAGGGCGTCCATTTTGTGCAGGATCTGCTCGGACTGGAAGTGAAAGACGACGAAAACGGCACGGTCTACGGCAAGATCACCGACGTGTTCCAAACCGGCGCGAACGACGTCTACGAAATCACCGATGACAGCGGCAAAAAATACCTTGCGCCGGTCATCGACGAGGTCGTCACCGAGATCAACGTCGACGAGGGCACTGTCCTCATTCACCCGATGAAAGGAATCTTTGACGATGAGGATTGATATCATCACCCTGTTCCCGGAGATGTTCGCGCCGGTGCTCGGCGACAGCATCATCGGCAGGGCGCAGAAAAGCGGCGCGGTGGAGATCCACTGCCACCAGCTGCGCGATTTTGCCTTTGACAAGCACCGCCGCGTCGACGATACGCCTTACGGCGGCGGCATGGGTATGCTGATGAAGGCGGAGCCGATCGCGCTCTGCTTTGAGCATATCTGCGAGGAGACCGGCGAACGCCCGTATTTTATCTACATGTCGCCGCAGGGAAAGACCCTGCGCCAGCAGCGCCTGCGCGAGCTGAGCGAGATAAAGAATATCTGCGTTCTCTGCGGCCACTACGAGGGCGTCGACCAGCGCCTGCTCGACGCCTATATCGACGAGGAGATCTCCATCGGCGACTACGTGCTCACCGGCGGCGAGATCCCGGCGATGGTCTTTACCGACGCACTTTGCCGCATGGTGCCGGGCGTGCTCACCAACAACGAGTGCTTTACCGAGGAGAGCCATTTCAGCGGTCTGCTCGAATACCCCCAGTACACCAAGCCTGCCGAATGGCGCGGCATGGAGGTGCCGGAGGTGCTGTTGAGCGGTCATCACGCGAATATCGAGAAATGGCGGCGCGAAATGAGCCTTGCCGTTACACGTCAGAAACGCCCGGACTTGCTTGATGATACGGATGAATCCACAAATTCATGATATAAACCGACCGCCTTTTGACAAACTCATCAAACACATCGATTATTTTTTGTAAAAATGCACAATAAACCCCGAATTATTTTTCAGCGTGGTGAGTATTAACACGAAATTGAATTATTATATTGACCTTGCCCGAAAAAAAGATTATAATAATACCGATCAACAAATCTGTCGAAATGGCAGTTAAAACGAAATCATGTCAGAGAAGAGGGTAACAAACATGTACGTTAAGGAAGTTTTAGTTCAGAACAAGGCAGGTCTCCATGCACGCCCCGCTACATTCTTCATTCAAAAGGCAAACGAATATCGTTCAACCATCTGGGTTGAGAAGGAGGAGCGCCGCGTAAACGCGAAGAGCCTTCTGGGCGTTCTTTCGCTCGGCATTATCGGCGGAACATCCATCAAGATCATCGCTGACGGTTCCGATGAGACCGACGCAGTCGAAGGTCTTGCTGCACTGGTAGAGTCCGGCTTCGCTGAGTAATCAGCCGTCTGAATAAAAAGTATATGTTTTGAGGGCGAGGTATTTTTACTTCGCCCTTATTTTTGTCACAGGAACTTGATTATGAATCCAAAGCTAACCGAGCTGCGCAAAAAGGCGATGGCGCTGCCGCTTTTGCCGGGCGTGTACATCATGCACGACAAGAGCAATGCGATCATCTATATCGGCAAGGCAAAGGCACTCAAAAACCGCGTCAGCCAGTATTTCGGTTCCCAGAACAACCACGCCGAAAAGGTCAGGCGCATGGTGGACAACGTCGACTGGTTCGAGTACATCATCACCGACAGCGAGTTCGAGGCGCTGATCCTCGAATGCAGCCTGATCAAGCAGCACACACCAAAATACAATATTCTGCTCAAGGACGACAAGGGCTACAGCTATATCCGCGTCAGTTCCGGCGATTGGCAGAAGCTCAGCTATGTCCTGCAGAAGAAGGACGACGGCGCGACCTATATCGGGCCGTATCAGAGCAGCTATTACGTCAAGAGCGCCGTGGATGAAGCGAATAAGATCTTCATGCTGCCGACCTGCAGCCGCAAATTCCCGCAGGATTTCGGCAAAACGCGTCCCTGCCTGAACTACCACATCAAGCAGTGCATGGCGCCCTGTACCGGCAAGGTGAAGCTCGCTGACTATCAGGAGAGCGTCAGTCAGGCGCTCGATTTTCTTAAGGGCGGCTCCGGCAATTCCATCCGTCAGCTGACCGCGCAGATGGAGGAAGCTGCCGAGAACCTGGAATTTGAACGCGCGGCGCGTCTGCGCGACAAGATCAACGCCGTCCGCCGCATGGGTGACAAGCAGAAGGTCGTCGCGAACAAGGTGCTCGACGAGGACGTCATCGCCGGCTTTTCCGACGAGGGAAAGACCTGCTTCCAGGTATTCCGTTTTGAGGGCGGCAGACTTTTTGACCGCGAGAGCTTTATCGTCGACAGCGGCGACGCCGACACCGAGGAATTTCTGCTGCGCTATTACACGCTGCGCAGCGATATCCCCAAGCAGATCGCGCTTGATACCGCGCCTGAATCGCTCGACGACATCGGGCGCTGGCTGAGCGAAAAACGCGGCAGCAAGGTGACTCTTACCGTGCCGCAGAGGGGAGAGCAGGCGCAGCTGGTTTCCATGTGCCGTTCCAATGCCGCCGAAGCGCTCGCCCAGCAAAAGGGCGCGACCGTGCGCGAATACAGTGTTCTGGGCGAGCTGCAGGAGGTGCTCGGACTCGACAAGTTGCCGGAGTACATCGAATCCTACGATATTTCCAACCTCGCCGGAACCGAGAACGTCGCCGGCATGATCGTCTATAAAAACGGCAAGCCGCTCAAGAGCGCCTACCGCAAGTTCAAGATCAAGGGCTTCGACGGTCAGGACGACTACGGCTCCATGAGAGAGGTTCTGACGCGCCGCTTTGAGGAATACCAAAAGGCGGAGTCCGCCGACGAGGGCTTCGGCAGACTGCCCGACCTGATTCTGCTCGACGGCGGCAGGGGACAGGTGCGCGTCGTCCGCGAGGTGCTGCAGGACATGGGGCTTGATGTGCCGCTGTTCGGTCTTGTCAAGGACGACAAGCACCGCACGCGCGCCGTCACCGATGAAGGTCACGAGATCTCCATCAGCGCCAGACGGCAGCTGTTCGCCTTCCTGAGCAAGATGCAGGACGAGGTGCACCGCTTCGCGATCGGCTACCACCACAGCCGCCGCAGCAAAAGCACCTTCCGCAGCTCCCTGACCGAGATCGACGGCGTGGGAACGGTCAGAGCCAAGGCGCTGCTCAAATATTTCCGCACGATCGACAATATCTCCAAGGCGGATCAGGAGGAACTGGAGGCGGCTCCCAAGATGACAAAGGACAGCGCCCGGGCGGTTTTCCGCTATTTCCACCCGGAAGAGCAATAAGATATTGTCAAACTAAAAAAAATGTGTTATAATACATAAATCGGACGAAAAAAGGATGATTGTATGCGCGTCATAACCGGCACAGCCAGAGGCAGAAAATTGGAAACACTCGAGGGAGAGGACGTCCGTCCTACCACCGACCGCGTCAAGGAAGCGGTGTTCTCCGTCATTCAGTTTGAGACAGAGGGCAGGGATTTCCTCGACCTTTTCGCAGGCTCCGGACAGATGGGCATCGAAGCGCTCAGCCGCGGCGCCAACAGCGCCGTTTTTGTGGACAGCGCAAAAAAATCCATCGAAACCGTCAAACGCAACCTCAACACGACCAAGCTTGCGGACAGGGCGCGCGTAGCGCAGATGGACTGGCAGAGTTTTCTGGCGATCAATTCTCAGCAATTCGACATCGCCTTTCTCGATCCGCCTTACGGCAAGGGCATTCTGCAGAGCGCTTTGCAGCAGCTTCCTGCTCATATCAAGAAAACGGGCGTCATTCTTGCCGAAAATCCGCTGAATGAAGAAATTTTGTCGGAATACGGCGAATTTGTACTTGACAGACAGTATCGCTATGGTAAAATAAAAATAAGCACATTCAGACACAAGGATTTTTTGGTATGAACAGAACAGTCATTTATCCCGGCAGTTTTGACCCGGTCACCCTAGGCCACTTAGAGGTCATCCGCAGAGCTTCCAAGCTGTTTGACAAGGTCATCGTCGCGGTGCTCATCAATTCCGCCAAAACGCCGACCTTCTCCATCGAGGAGCGTATGCAGCTGCTCACCGACGCGGTCGCCGGTCTTGATAACGTCGAGATCGCCGGCTTTGAGGGCTTGCTCGCGTCGTATTGCCGTCAGCGCGGCGTCAACGCGATCGTCAAGGGCTTGCGCGCGGTGTCCGACTTTGAATACGAATTTCAGATGGCGATCGCCAACAAAAAGCTCAATCCCGAGCTCGAGACGATCTTTATCACCGCCGACGCAGACGCGATGTATCTCAGCTCCAGCATGGTGCGCGAGATCGGCTCCATGGGCGGCGACATCAGCAATTTTGTTCCGGCATGCGTCCACGACAGAATTGTGGAGAGACTCAGAAAAAAGTAGCTTATGACTTTTTAATAGATAAACTAAGGAATAGGAGTGGAACTAACCATGAAAGTTGATGATTTAATTTTAGATCTTCAGAATTTAATTGACAATGCCAAGAGCGTGCCCTTCTCCAGCGGCAAGGTCATGGTCAACAGCGACGAGATTTTTGACATCATCGCGCAGATTCAGGACGCTATGCCGGCTGAAGTAAGACAGGCGAAGAACATTGTCGCCGACAGAAAGCAGATCCTCAGCGAAGCTAACAGCGAGGCGGAGAACATCATCCGCGCGGCTGAGGAACGCAAGAAGGTCATGCTCAACCAGAATGAGCTTGTCCGCGAAGCGCAGGTCAAGGCAAGAGATCTGGTAGAGGACGCCAAGGCGAAGTCCGCTGAGATCCGCAAGGCAGCCAACGTCTATGCCGACGGCATTCTCAAGCGCGCCGAGGAGAGCCTGAGCAACCAGCTCGCCGACGTCAAAAAGACGCGCACCAACCTCGCCAATTCCCAGAAAAAGGGATAAATAACGACGATCAGGTCTGACCGGTAACCGTTTGGTTACAGTCAGACCTTTTTTGTATTTTAAAAGTCATCATCTGCTTACAAAATATAATTTTATTTGTCATATTTACTTGATTTTTCTTTTTGAATGGAGTATAATGATACCACTGAGTGTCATTTTGTGACACAAAGTGACCTGATTGTGCCGAAAATCGCCGAGAATCATGCGAAACGGAGGTGGGCAGGATGTTTTCAGGCATGTCAAGACATAATGTTGACGCCAAAGGCAGAATCGTCATGCCCGCTAAATTCCGCGAGCAGCTGGGCGAGACCTTCAAGATCGCCATCGGCTTCAATTCCAAGTGCGTCCAGGTGATGTCGGAGCAGGAGTACGAGCGGATCGCCAAAAAAATCATGGAGATGCCGGGAGCGCAGGCAAACGCCATGCGCTACGTGTTCAACGTCACGGTCGAGGACGTCACGCCCAACGCGCAGGGACGCTTTGTGATCCCGCCGGAGCTGCGCAAAAGCTGTCAGCTCGACGGCGAGGTGCTGGTGCTCGGCGTGATCAACCGCGTGGAGATCTGGAACAAGGATATCTACGAGGCGTTCGTGGTACCGCAGCGCGAGATCCTCGCGCAGGCGATGGACGACGCGGTATTCTAGGAGGGCGCAATGGAATTTTCACATGTGCCTGTCCTGCTTGCGGAGACCATCGAAGGGCTGGCGATCAGGGAAAACGGGATTTATCTGGACGGAACTGCAGGAGGCGGCGGTCATTCGGGCGCGATACTCGAACGCCTGACGACCGGCAAGCTGATCTCCATTGACCAGGATCCGGATGCGATCCAGACGCTGACCGAAAAATTCAAGAAAAACGAGAACGCGATCATCATCAAGGGCAATTTCGCGGATATGAAGGAGCTGCTCTCGCAGCGCGGCATCGGCTGCGTGGACGGTGTGTTGCTCGATATCGGCGTATCCTCTCATCAGCTCGACACGCCGGAGCGCGGTTTTTCCTTTCACGAGGACGCGCCGCTGGACATGCGCATGAGTCAGAAGGGGATGACCGCCGCGGAGTTGGTCAATACGCTGCCGTATGAAGAACTGCGCAGGATCATATTCGAGTACGGCGAGGAAAAATACGCCGGCTCGATCGCCAAAGGGATCGTCGCGGCAAGGGAAGAAAAACCGATCACAACGACGCTGCAGCTGGCGGAGATCGTCAAGGAAAACGTGCCGCAGCGCGTCCGCCGGGACGGCCATCCGGCGCGGAAAACCTTTCAGGCGATCCGTATCGCCGTCAACGACGAACTCGGTGTGCTCAGGCGCGGACTGGAGAGCGCGTTCGATCTGCTGGCAAGCGGCGGCAGGCTCGCGGTGATCACCTTCCATTCGCTGGAGGACAGGATCGTCAAGCAGCAAATGGCGGCTTGGTGTCAGGGTTGTACCTGCCCGAAGGACTTCCCGGTATGCGTCTGCGGCAACAAGCCAAAGGCAAAATTAGTGCATAAAAAACCCGTTTGTGCAAATGAGACAGAATTGATTCTAAACCCCAGAGCAAGAAGTGCAAAGTTGAGAATCTGTGAAAAAATTTAAGTTTTTTCCTCTCAGCACTGGACAAAAATAAAATTTTGGTGTAAAATATAACAAAGTTGTAAATTATGTTACACCTACTAGCAATAGTATTTTAAGAAGTTGTTATCAACTAAATATCCGCAAAAGGCGGATATCTCCGTAAAAACGGACAGATTGTGTGTGTTTTGTCAGTTTCAAATTGTTAAAATTTTGAAACAATTTTGTTTTCGGGAATGATCCAAAGACCATATCCCGAAATATTCGTGTGTTTTATGAAAATTTCCGATAGATAGAAAGGCACAAGGTGCATGTTCATGGCAATTAACAATACGGCTTATGATTTAGACCTTTTTGACGAGGAGCTTGTCGAAACAAGCGTCGCTCCCAAAAGGCGCGAGGACGAGCCTGTCAAAAAGCCTAAACAGAAAAAGAAAAACAACGTGTACACGTTTTCGGAGGAAGACAAATACGCTTCCCGAAAGCGTCGTCACAGTCCCTTTAAGCTGATCGTCGGCGGCGTGAGCGCAGCGATCGTAACGGTCGTCATCGGCTTTATTATTGTCGGTCAGGTTCGTCTGACCGAGCTCAACCAGCAGGTCATCACCGCGCAGGCGACTCTGGAGGACGCCAATTCCGTCTACACCCAGAACCACATGAAGCTCGAAGGAAGCCTTTCCAAGGCGGAGATCGAAAAGCACGCCAGCGAGGTGCTTGGTTTGACCAAAGCCTCAAACGCCCAGAAGGAATTCATTTCTCTGGAGGGCGGCGACAAAGCAGAGGTTTCTGTTCAGAAAAGCGATAATATCTTTATCCAGTTTATCGAGTCAATTAAAAATCTTTGGTCATAACCTTCATCGAAATTGAATAGTATGGATTATCAAACAAAGAATGAGAGTTAAGACTGCCCGTCTTGACTCTTTTCCTTGCTTTATAGGATTTTTCAAAAACATCCGATTTGACCGTATTTTTTCTCAATTTTGACCAATATCCAAGCAAAAAATCATCATATATCAAAAACGTAGGGGACGGCTTCCCAGACGTCCCGCTGAACCGGATTTTAGCTTCCGTATTGTTTTTGTCAATGTTTATCTTACTAAAGCGTTATTATCACAAGTCCGACCCGCCGTTGCAGAACTTTTCCGAAAAATAAAAGTGTTCAAAAGGCGGCGAAAGTGCCCACCGGCACACGTTGCGACGCGGGCACAGAAGTCTGCCGTCAGATGAACCTATCTACACGGAGAAAGCGCCCACCGGCGCCCAACCGGCGCGCATAAAGGAGAATTCGTTTGGAAGAGAATAAAGATACAAAGAAAAAACCGACCGACACGCCGAAAAAGAAGAAGCGTGCCGAGAACGGTCCCAATCAACGCATGAGACAGCGCACTGCCGTATTGATCATTCTGATACTGGTGGTGGGCTTTGGCGCGGCTTTGCTGCGGCTGTCCTTCCTGACCATGATCCAGGGAAGCGAACTGCAGGAGAAAGCGGTCGACCAACAGCTCAACGACACTGTTTTGACCGCCAAGCGCGGCAGCATCTACGATTCCCAGGGAACGGTGCTCGCGGAGAGCGCCTCGGTCTGGCAGGTCGTGCTCGCGCCGATCATGTTTGAGACCGACAAACAGCGCGAATTCTGCGCGAGAGAGCTGTCCCAGATCTTCAATCTGGAATACGACAACGTGCTCGAAAAGACAAAGCAAAAGAACTACTACACCGTCGTCAAGCGCAAGATCGAGGTGGAGCAGCGCGATAAGGTCATGGAACTGATCGACAAGCTCGCTGAGGATTACGACTGCGGCGGCGTGATCCAGATCCTCGACGACTACAAGCGCTACTATCCGCGCGACACCTTGGCTTCCGCGGTCATCGGCTTTGCCGGCGCGGACGAACAGGGCTTGGAGGGCGTCGAGTACAAATACGACGACTATCTCTCCGGAACGCCCGGCAGGATCATCACCGCCAAAAACGCGCGCGGTACGAATATGCCGTTCCAGTTTGAGCAGAACATCGAGAGCGAGGACGGCAACAACGTCTATCTCACGATCGACGAAAATATCCAGAGTATCTGCGAGAAATACATGGAGCAGGCGGTTGCGGACAATAATGTCCTCAACCGGGGCGGCTGTATCATGATCGACGTCAACACTGCCGCAATCCTCGGCATGGTGACGACCGGCGGCTACAACCTCAACGATCCCTATGCCCTGACCGAGAGCGAGGAAGCAAAGATCAACGAGCTTCCCGAAAAGGAGCGCGACGAGGCGACCACCAAGACGCTGGCACAGAAATGGCGTAACAAATGCGTTGCCGACACCTACATGCCCGGCTCGGTATTCAAGATGTGTACCGCTTCCATGGCGCTGGAGGAAGGCAAGATCACCGACAGCTCGCGGTTCTCCTGCGGCGGCGTCATGCAGGTCGAGGACGCGGAGATCGGCTGTTCCGTCCGTTCCGGCCACGGCATCCAGACCTTTGAGGAAGCCATGGTGCATTCCTGCAACCCGGCGTTTATCCAGATCGGACAGCTGGTCGGCAGAGAAAAATTCAGAAATTATTACACAGCCTTCGGCTTTTCCGAAAAATCCGGCATCGACCTTCCCGGCGAAGCGAACGACAGCTTCTGGCCGGAAGGTTCCATGAGCATCGTCGACCTGGCGGTTGCGTCCTTCGGACAGAACTTCCAGATCACGCCGCTGAGCATGGTGACCGCCTGCGCGGCAGTCTGCAACGGCGGCTACGTGCTCCAGCCCTATGTTGTTTCCAAGATCACCGACGCCAGGGGCAACGTGATCAAGACCGTCGAGCGCAAGGTCAAGCGCCAGGTCGTCTCCAACGCGACCTCCAAGCGCATGAACGAGATCTTGGCGCTCTATCCCGAGCAGAACGGCGCAGGCGGCGGTTATGTCGCCGGCTACAAGACCGCCGGCAAGACCGGTACCTCCGAGAAGATCGGCGTCGAGAAGAAGGAAAGCTCCTTTGAAAAGGACTATATCGCTTCCTACTGCGGCTACGCGCCGGCGGACGATCCGCAGGTCGCGCTGCTGGTGTTCCTCGATACCCCGGACGGCGGCGCCTACTACGGCTCCCAGATCGCTTCTCCGGTGTTCATCAATATCATGAGCGAGGTGCTCCCGTACCTCAATGTCAAGAACGACTACAAGGACGAGGATCTCGCCTATATCGACGTGAGCGCCGGCGATTACACCGGTATCGCGGTTTCCGACGCGCTCAACAAGGTGGCGCAGGACGGCTTTATCGGCACGGTTGCCGGTTCCGGCAACACCGTCGTTGCCCAGATCCCGCAGGTGTCCTCCAAGATGGCGCAGGGCGGTACGATCGTCCTCTATACCGATCAGGAGAGCCTCCAAACCGCCGAAAAGGTCACGGTACCGAATTTCGTCGGCTACACGGCGATGGAGGTCAACGGCGTCGCGGCGGAATACGGACTTAACGTCAGCTTTACCGGCGCTGTCAGCGCAGGCGGCATCGCGGCGGCACAGAGCGTTCCCGAGGGTACGCAGGTTGCGCCGGGAACCGTCGTTTCCGTCACCTTCGCCGCCAATACAGAGGGCGGTTCGTCCGACTAAACGAAACCATATTATCTGAAAAAAAGGATGGATAAAAATGATATTATACGGTATATGGACTTTCTGCGCGGCGGTGCTCGCCTTTGCAATCTCCGCCATAACGGGCAAATTCCTGATTCCCTTCCTCCGCAAGCTGCACTTCGGTCAGACGATTCTGGAGGACGGTCCCAGCTGGCACAAGAGTAAGCAGGGTACGCCGATCATGGGCGGTATCATGTTTATTCTCGCCATCACGGTCGTCACCCTTGTCAGTACGATCATCTATCAGCTGTCCGGCGCGAGCTTTATCGAAACCTATTTTTCAGATATTTCACGCGAATGTCTGTATATCTACGCCGGTCTCGGTCTGGCGGTCGCCAACGGATTGATCGGTTTTATCGACGACTATACCAAGGTCGTCAAAAAGCGCAACCTCGGTTTGACCGCGATCCAGAAGCTGGTGCTCCAGTTTTTGGCTGCCGGTATCTACCTTGCCGTGCTCGCCCTCTTTGGCTGCGGCACGACCACGATTATTCCGTTTGTCGGCACGGTCGACCTCGGCTTCTTCTACTACATCCTTTCCGCGATCGTCATTGTCGGCATCGTCAATGCCGTCAACCTGACGGACGGCGTCGACGGTCTCGACGGCTCCATCACCTTCTTTGTGGCGGTTTCCTTCATGCTGATCGCCAGCCGCCTCTATCAACTCGGTCTCACCGCGTTCAGCGCGGCGGTCGCCGGCGCGTGTCTCGGCTTTTTGGTGTGGAACTTCCACCCGGCAAAGGTGTTCATGGGCGACACAGGCTCGCTCTTCCTCGGCGGTATCGTCTGCGCGCTCGCGTTCGCTACCGGTATGCCGATTTTGCTTCTGCCGATGGGTATCGTTTATCTCTGCGAGATGTTCTCTGTTATCCTTCAGGTCGGCTACTTCAAGCTGACGCACGGCAAGCGCCTGTTCAAGATGAGCCCCATCCATCACCACTTTGAGATGTGCGGCTGGAGCGAGGTCAAGATCGTCGCCGTATTCAGTCTGGTGACCGCGCTGTTCGGCGTCGGCTCCTTCCTGCTGGTGATGTTCGGCACTTAA
>CAMKSB010000014.1 GCA_946415335.1 uncultured Clostridia bacterium | reverse complement strand
TCGTTTCGGGCGGACACACGGGTCCGCCCCTACAATTATTATCCGAAAATGTGTTTGCTCTTTTTCTACAGTCAGAGACACCCACCGGGGTGTCTTTTGTTTTTGCTCTCCTACACATATTGACATTTCTTCTGAAATGTAGTTAAATAAAATCAGAATAACCACTGGATCGGAGGTGTCGGGATGAAACGGGTGACAGCGCTGTTTTTATGCCTGACGCTTCTTCTTTTTATACCGGTCGTCCGTGCGGAAAGCGGCGTCAGCTTCACGATGTCGGACGCGAATATCCGGGAGGATCGCCTGTTTGATCTCACCGTGTCCGCGCAGACCGACAGACCTCTGAGCGCGGCGCTGTTTGCCATCTCTTATGACAGGACGCTGGCGGAATTTCGCAGTGTAACGGCGGAAAAACCGTTCAAAACTGCCTTTTATGATACCGGCGATGAGATCCGCGTCAGCGTGCTCAGCGCGGACGGGGTCGTTTCCGACGGAAAGACCGCGCTGTTTTCGCTGAAATTCAAGTCGCTTCGAGCCGGGAGCTTTTCGGTCGACTACACCGTGAGCGAATGCGTCGACGATCACGCGGCGTATATCCCTGTCGCAGCCTGTACGTCCGGCAGTGTGACGATCACCGGCAACTCAACTGTCCGGAGCGTCGCTTCTTCAAAAGCCGCAGGCAGCAGTTCCGAAAGCAGCAAAAGCAGCAAGACAAGCGCTGTTTCCGCAAAATCCAAACCGAAGGCGACATCAGCCGCAGAGCCGACCGCCGGAGAGCCAACATGGAAGCAGCTGGGCGTGCTCAGCGATATCACCGCCCGCGAAGGCGCCATGCCGATCGAGCGTGTGGCGCAGATATTCGCGCTGTGCGGCGCTGTTGCAGTCGCGGCGTTGATCTGCTTTCAGCTGTGGCACAGAAAACGCAAATCCCCGAAAAAATGACGGTGGCATCGCAATACCCGACAAGCGCCGAAAAATCATCATTTCCGCCTTGATTTTTACTTGCCGTTCTGCTATGATAGGGGAAGGTAAACGCAACAATTTGCGAGGAGATTCGATTATGAAAAAGGTAATATCCGCCGTTCTTGCCGTCTTGTTTTGCATGACATCTATGATGTTCAGCGCATGCGGCTTCAGTGCTTCCCCTGAGTCGAAGGGCAGCGCCGCCGGGGCAAAGAAACTCCACATGGCGACTAACGCTGCTTTTGAGCCCTATGAGTATGTAGAAGGCGGTCAGGTGGTCGGTATCGACGCAGAGATCGCCCGGGTGCTCTGCGACAAACTCGGCTATACTTTGGTGATCGACGACATGGATTTTGACGCGATCATTCCGGCAGTTGCCTCCGGTAAGGTAGATTTCGGCATGGCGGGCATGACCGTCACCGAAGAGCGAAAGCAGTCCGTTGACTTTACCGATCCCTATACCAGCTCGGTGCAGGTGATCATCGTCAACGAGAAGAACAGCAAGGTCGCTTCCGCTGACGACCTCGCGGGCAAGACGGTCGGCGTACAGCTCGGCACCACCGGCGACATCTTTGTTTCCGACGTCAACGACGTCAAGGTGGAGCGTTTCAGCAAGGGCTCCGACGCGGTTCTGGCGCTGACGCAGGGCGAACTCGATGCGGTCGTGATCGACAAGGATCCCGCCGAGGCGTTTACCGATCAGAACATCGGCATCAAGATCCTCAACGATCCTTTCGAGAGAGAGGAATACGCGATCTGTCTGAAAAAGGACAGCGAACTGACCGAGAAATTCAACACCGTTCTCAATGATCTGAAGGCTGACGGAACGGTTGACGATATCATCAAAAAGTATATCAATGACAATTGATCCGCGACTGAAAGAATATCTCTCAAAAATCTGATCACACTAATGGGTTTGGCGTTTGCCAAGCCCTCTTTTACTGTGCGGGAAACTTCTCTGTTCCGCCGTCGATAAAAGCGTCCGCCGGCGCATTTTTTCCTTTACATCATTGCCAAAATATAGTATAATAATAAATAACTATATAAGCAGAAGTCTGCACGATTCTGTTATATTTCCGGCAAAGAAATATGGCTGCTTGCGGACAAAAAAACAAACAAGGAGAAACCGTTATGAAACCCAAATATAAGCGTATTTTACTCAAGCTCTCCGGCGAATCCCTTGCCGGAACGGACAAGCACGGCATCAACTTTGACACCGTGCTCAAAATCTGCGAACCCATCAAGAAATGTAACGAGAAAGGCGTACAGATCGGCATCGTCGTCGGCGGCGGCAACTTCTGGAGAGGCAGAAGCTCCGGCGAGATGGACAGACCGAGAGCCGACCACATGGGCATGCTGGCAACAGCGATCAACGCCCTCGGCGTATGCGACGCGCTGGAGCAGCTCGGCGTAGAGGTCAGAGTACAGACCGCGATCTCCATGCCGCAGGTAGCGGAGCCCTACATCCGCAACAAGGCTGTCAGACACCTCGAAAAGGGCAGAGTCGTCATCTTCGGCTGCGGCACCGGCAACCCGTTTTTCAGCACCGATACCGCCGCTTCCCTGAGAGCCGCCGAGATCGAGGCGGACATCATCTTCAAGGCGACGATGGTGGACGGCGTGTACGATTCCGATCCCAAGAAGAATCCCGACGCCAAGAAATTCGACGAGATCTCCTATCAGGAGGTGCTCGCCAGAGACCTCAACGTGATGGACAGCACCGCTTCCGCGCTGTGCAAGGACAACGACATCCCGATCCTCGTGTTCAGCATCGACGATCCGGAGAACATCTACCGCGCCGTCTGCGGCGAGAACGTCGGAACCGTCGTTTCCAACCGGTAATCATTCCCGTTCGGGTTACATAAATATTTAGGAGGATTAACCATGAAAGAAACGCTCAAAAAAGCGGAGGAAAGAATGAACAGAAGGATCGATCACCTCTGCACGGAATACGCGGAGATCAGAGCCGGCAGAGCGAATCCTGCCGTACTCGACAAGGTGAAGGTCGACTACTACGGCGCGCCGACGCCGGTCAACCAGCTCGCGGCGGTATCCGTCACCGAGGCGAGAACGCTCACCATCCAGCCGTGGGACGCTTCGATCCTCAGACAGATCGAAAAGGCGATCCAGAAGTCCGATATCGGCATCAACCCCATGAACGACGGCAAGGTGATCCGCCTGCAGTTCCCGCCGCTCACCGAGGACAGACGTAAGGAGATCGTGAAGGACGTCCAGAAGCTCGCCGAGGAAACCAAGGTACAGATCCGCAACGTCCGCCGCGACACCATTGAAAAACTCAAGGCAAAGAAAAAAGCCGGCGAGCTGACCGAGGACGACCTCAAGCTCGGCGAAAAAAAGACGCAGGATCTCACCGACAAGTTCATCAAGAAGGTAGACACCATTTCCGCTGACAAGCAGAAGGAAATCATGGAGATGTAAGATGGCTCTTTTCGGAAAAAAGCAGCCGCAGACAGACGTTTCCGAGCTGATACTGCCCAAGCACGTCGGCATCATCATGGACGGCAACGGCAGATGGGCAAAGAAACGCGGTCTGCCGCGCAAGGCAGGTCACACGGAGGGCGCGCGTACCTTCCGCAAAATCACGCGCTACTGTTCAGAGATCGGCATTCAATATCTCACCGTATACGCCTTTTCCACCGAGAACTGGCGGCGTCCCGAGGACGAGGTGGGAGCGCTGATGAAGCTGTTCAAATCCTATCTGGAGGAAGCGATCCGCGACTTCAAGGACGACGATATCGTCGTTCGCTTCATCGGCGACAAAAACGGCTTTTCGCCGGAACTCCGTGAACTGATGGACGAAAACGAGGAATGCTCGCGCGAGAGACAGGGCATGGTTCTCAACATCGCCATGAACTACGGCAGCCGTGACGAGATCGTTCGCGCGGTCAGGGCGATCGCCGCCGACGTCCGCGACGGCAGGCTTTCGGAGGACGAGATCACCGAACAACTGGTGTCCGATCACCTCTACACAGCCGGTCAGCCCGATCCGGATCTGATCATCCGTCCGAGCGGCGAGTACCGTATTTCCAATTTCCTGCTCTGGCAGTCGGCTTACACCGAGTTTGTCATCATGAACAAGCTCTGGCCGGACTTCCAGAAGGAGGACTTAGATGAAGCGCTGCGCATCTATTCACAGCGCAACCGCCGTTACGGCGGCGTATAACGCACTTTTTTCCCCGGAGGCGGGCAGATTCTGTCCGTTTCCGGGAATACTGACGAATGGGGAACTGTTCTATGAAATCACTCAAACCGCGTCTGCTCACGGCGGCGATCGGCATTCCGGCAATCATCCTGCTGATCTTCTTTTCCGAGCTGTGGCATCCGCTGATGAATCTCGCCGTCGGCTTGACCACCGCCTTTATGGTGGGAGAGTATCTTTACGGCAACCAACTGCTGAAGGTATGGCCGCTGTCAATCGTTTGTATCGCGTTCGGCTTCGCATTTTCCGCACTGATCACCACGCCCTATGTGTACCTGATTGTCTTTGCCTTTCTGCTCGCGGCGTTCATTGTGGGCATCGTCCTTCATGAGACGGTCGATTACGGAAAGCTCAGCTACGCCATGCTCGGTACGCTGGTGATCTCCTTCGGTATGAGCGCGGTTTCCTACGCCTGCTACGGCTCTCTCAGCCTGACCTTTTACTTCATCGCCATGTTCCTGCTCCCGTGGATGGCGGACGCAGGCGGATTTTTCATCGGTTCGGCGCTGGGCAAGCACAAGCTCTGCCCCAAGATCAGCCCCAAAAAGACCGTAGAGGGCGCCATCGGCGGCATCCTGTTCTGCATGATCGCGGCGGTCGTCATGGGACTGGTTTTCGACTTCTTCGTATTCAAGGATATCAACATCAATTACTTCTCGCTGATACTGCTCGGCTTTCTGGACGCGATATTCTCGATCGTCGGCGACCTCAGCTTTTCGCTTATCAAACGGCATCTCGGCATCAAGGATTACGGCACGATCTTCCCCGGACACGGCGGCTTTCTCGACCGCTGTGACAGCATCATCTTCACCGCGCCGCTTGTTGTCGTCATCGGTCAGTTTATGCCGTTTTTATCATTAGGGTAATGTTATGGTACACAATCTTTCCATTCTAGGCTCCACCGGCTCCATCGGCACCCAGACGCTCGATGTGGTCGACAAGCTCGGACTCAAGGTCGTCGCGCTGGCGGCGTACCGCAATATCGAGCTGCTGGAGGTTCAAATCAGAAAATACAGACCGCAGCTGGTCGCCGTTTACGACGAATTCCGCGCGAAGCAGCTGCGCGATAACATAAAGGACACCGACACGCAGGTGCTCAGCGGCATGGACGGCTTGATCGCCGCCGCCACGATCGAATCTGCGGAGCTGGTCGTCAACGCCGTTGTCGGCATGGTCGGTCTGCAGCCGACCTTAGCGGCTGCGCAAGCCAAAAAAGACATCGCGCTCGCCAACAAGGAGACCTTGGTCGCCGGCGGCGATCTGGTCACTGACGCCGTCCGCGAAAACGGCGTGCGGCTCTTGCCGGTCGACAGCGAGCACAGCGCGATTTTCCAGTGCTTGCAGGGCGCTCCGAAAAACAAGGCGCTCAAAAAGCTCATTCTCACCGCTTCCGGCGGTCCCTTCTTCGGCAAGACGACCGAGGAGCTGCGCAACGTCACCGTCATGGAGGCGCTGCGGCATCCCAACTGGAGCATGGGCGCGAAGATCACCATTGATTCCGCCACCATGATGAATAAGGGGCTGGAGATCATCGAAGCCGCGCGGCTGTTTGATGTTTCCGGCGACGATATCGACGTCGTGGTACACCGCGAGAGCATCATCCACTCGCTGGTCGAGTACGACGACAATTCCGTCATCGCCCAACTGGGCGTGCCGGACATGCGGATCCCGATCCAGTACGCGGTCACCTACCCGGAGCGCTACGAATCGCCCACAGCGGAATTGAATTTGGCGCAGATCGCCAAAATGACCTTCTTCGAGCCGGATTACGAGACCTTCCGCTGCCTGAACGCCTGCAAAAAGGCGCTCGCTATGGGCGGCGCTGCCACGGCGATCGCCAACGGCGCCAACGAGGAGGCCAATCAGCTCTTCCGTGACGGCAAGATCCGTTTTCTCGACATCGGCGAGCTGGTGACGGGCGCTGTCGACAGCATCGAGAACTTTATTCCACACACAGTTGAGGACGTGTTGAACGCCGACCACCTTGCGCGGCAATATGTGAAAGACAAGGTATCTTGCGGAATATAAACTTAACGGAGTTGACTTTATAAGTGCAAATCTTAACCACTATCGCGTTAATCATCATCGGTATTCTGTTATTTGAATTCATCATCTTCGCCCACGAATTCGGCCATTTCATCACCGCGAAAAAATCCGGCGTGCAGGTCAATGAATTCGCGCTCGGCATGGGACCGAAGCTCATCAGCTTCCAGAAGGGCGAGACGCGCTATTCGCTCCGGCTGTTCCCGATCGGCGGCTTTTGTGCCATGGAGGGAGAGGACGCGAACAGCGACAATCCGCGCGCCTTCACCAACGCCAAGGTCTGGAAGCGCATGATCATCATCGTCGCCGGCGCGTTTATGAACTTCGTCGTCGGCTTTTTGCTGATGTTCATCGTCGTGGTGCAGCAGCCGGTTTTTGAATCGACCATCGTCAGCGGCTTCATTCCCGATTCGTTCAGCGCCAACTGTGGCTTGCAGGCAGGCGACAAGATCGTCGATGTCAACGGCTACGGCATCCTCAATTCGCGCGACCTGCAGTTCGCCATCCAGACCCTGCCCTGCGAGGACGTCGATCCGGCTTCGCTGGAGGTCTACAAGCAGGACTGCGCCATTGAAGCGCGCAATACATTCGTCTATCTGCGCGATCACGCCAAGGAACTCTACGGCGCGGAGTTGACTGACGACGAATTGCAGACACTGTACAATATTCTTTCAGAGAATAATAAAGCGATCAATGCCGCCGCTTCACGCGAGGAAGCCTACGACGCGATGAAGGCGAGCATCGACAAGATGTACGAGTACAAGAACCTCTCCGCAACGAAAAAGCCGGAGTACCCGACCATCACCGTCCGCGACGAGCGCCAGCGCTTTCAGGGCGACGTGACGGTAGAGCGCGACGGCGCAAGGCAGAAGCTGGAAAACGTGCAGTTCTATTCCTACTACGCCAGCGAAGAAGCCAAGGAGCAGAAGAAAGCCTCCGTCATGATCGACTTCTACGTGGAGCCGATCGAAAAGACCTTCGGTTCCGTGATCAGCCAGACCGTCACCCAGACGATCTCCATGGGCAAGACCGTGTGGCAGTCGCTGATCATGCTGGTGCAGGGAAGGTTCTCCATCAACGACCTCTCCGGCCCCGTCGGCATGACCAAGGCGGTCTCCATGGTGGCGCAGGAGGGATTGAAGGTCAACTTCCTCAGCGCGGTCAACAACATCATCTTCATCATGGCGCTGATCACCGTCAACCTCGGCGTGGTCAATCTTCTGCCGTTCCCGGCGCTGGACGGCGGACGCTTCGTCTTTTTGGTGGTCGAAGCGATCATCCGCAGACCGCTGCCGCGTAAATTTGAATACATCGTCAACGGCGTCGGATTGGCGCTGCTGCTGATATTTATCGCCATCATCTCCGTCAAGGATATATGGCAGCTGATTACGGGAACCTTCCCGACGATTTAGGAGGACAGTATGGGCAGTAAAATACAGGTAAAAGCCGGCAATCTTCTCATCGGCGGCGGTGCTGACGTATCGGTTCAGTCGATGCTCAACGTGCCCTCTACCGACATCGAGGGCTCCGTCAGACAGGCAAAGGCGCTCGAAGCCGCCGGCTGTCAGGTCATCCGCGCGGCGATCCCGGACATGGACGCCGTCAGGCTGATCCCGGCATTAAAGGAAGCGGTCAAGGCGCCGATCGTCGCGGACATTCACTTCAACTATAAGCTCGCTCTCGAGGCATGCGCCGCGGGAGTGGATAAAATACGCATCAATCCGGGCAATATCGGCTCGGACGACAGGGTAAAGCAGGTCGCGGACGCCTGCCGTCAGCGCGGCATCCCGATCCGGATCGGCGTGAATTCCGGTTCGCTCGAAAAGGAGATCCTCGCCAAGTACGGCCATCCTACGCCGCAGGCGCTCTGTGACAGCGCGCTGTACCACGCTTCTCTGCTCGAAAAATTCGACTTCACCGACATCGTGCTCTCCATGAAGAGCTCGACCGTGTCCACCATGATACAGGCGTATGAGCTGGCGGCACAGCAGTGCGATTATCCGCTGCATCTCGGCGTGACCGAAGCCGGCACAGAGCGCATGGGTATCATCAAATCCGCCGCCGGCATCGGCTCATTGCTGCTGCACGGCATCGGCGACACCATCCGCGTGTCCCTGACCGCCGACCCGGTGCGCGAGGTCTATGCCGCCTACGACATTCTCAGGGCGCTGGACATCAAAAAGGACGGCGTGCAGTTCGTGTCCTGTCCGACCTGCGGCAGAACGCGCATCGATCTGGTGCGCATTGCCAACGAGGTCGAGGAGCGTCTGCGCGGCTGTGACAAAAATATCAAGGTAGCCGTCATGGGCTGTGTCGTCAACGGCCCCGGCGAAGCAAAGGAAGCCGACATCGGCATCGCCGGCGGCGACGGCTGCGGCTTGGTGTTCAAGAAGGGCGAGGTCATCCGCAAGGTCAGCGAGGAAGAGCTGGTCGACGCCCTGATGGACGAAATTGCAAAACTCTAAAGGAGATATATGAAAACACTAGGAAGTATATTTGGCTTCACGGTGGGGAATACCAAGATTCCCGAACCGATCACCGGCGGTATCGTCACGCGCGTCAACATCATCAACGAGGTGCGCCAGATAACGCTGTGGGTGCATTTCAACACCCGTATCCCACATGATGAACTGATCAAAACCGAAAAACTCTATTCCAAAAATCTCGATTCCGCGGTCATCATCAAGCCGCATTACGGCAGGGAGCTGTTCGACGTTTCCTATTTTCCCGATCTGTACAAGGCAGTTCGCCGCGAGATCCCCAGCATCAACGGCACGCTCAACAACGCCGAGGTAAGGCTGGACGGCGACACGCTGATCATCACGCTGTTCAACGGCGGCAAGGCGATCCTTGACGCCAAGGGCTTTGACCGCGTGCTGACGCGCATGATCTCCGAGCAGTTCGATATGACGGTCAGGATCCGCTACACCGGCACGCTCGAGGCGACCGAGGACAGCGACGAATACCGCCAGGCGATGCAGAACGCGCAGAAGCAGATCGAGCGCGAGCAGCAGGCGAAGGCGGCGGAGTTCTACGAGGCTGACGAGCAGGTCAGCGAGAACGTCCGCAAAAAGCAGGCGGAAGCCGGCACGACGGAGGTAGAGCTGCGCGAGGGCAAATTCGCGCTGCCGCAGCTGATCCCAAATTCCATCCGTCCGCTGTACGGCAGACAGATCCGCGGCAAAATGGTGCCCATCAGCACCATCGCGACCGATTCCGGCAAGGTGGTCGTCTGGGGCGACGTATTCGACCTCGAAAAGAAGATCACCAAATCCGGAGACAAAAACATTTTCACCATTGATATCACCGACTACACCGGTTCCACGACCGTCAAGGTGTTTAACACCATACGCGAATCCGCTTCTGTGGACGCGATCAAAAAGGGCGACACCATTGTGGTCATGGGCGACGTCGAATACGATAAATACGCCGGTGAACTGGTCGTCAACGCCAGAGCCATCGGCACGGCGCAGAAGGTCAAGGTCGTCGACAAGGCGCCCGAAAAGCGCGTGGAGCTCCATCTCCACACCAACATGTCCCAGATGGACGCGCTGACCTCTGCCGGCGACCTCGTCAAAAGAGCCGCGCAGTGGGGTCACAAGGCGATCGCCATCACCGACCACGGCGTAGCGCAGGCGTTCCCCGATGCGATGAACGCCGCCGAAAAAATCAACAAGGACGGCGAGAAGATCAAAGTCCTCTACGGCACCGAGGCGTACTTTATCGACGATCTTGTCGAGTCCGTCGCCGGTACGCAGGACGAGCCGCTGAACGGCACCTTCATCTGCTTTGATATCGAAACCACCGGTCTGTCCGCTCTAAAGGACAAGATCACGGAGATCGGCGCGGTCAAGGTCGTGAACGGCGAGATCGTCGATACCTTCTCGACTTTTGCCAATCCCGAAATGCCGATCCCGTCCAAGATCACCCAGCTGACCGGCATCACCGACGCCATGGTCAAGGACGCGCCTTCCCAGAGCGAAGCGGTCTCCGCTTTTCTGGAATTTGCCGGCGGCAATATCCTGGTAGCGCACAACGCGCCCTTTGACACCTCCTTCATTCGCAAGGCGTGTCAGAATATGGGCGTGGATTACCCCTACACCTCGATCGACACCGTGGCGATCTCACGCGCGATCCTGCCGGACATCAAGAACGTCAAGCTGGACACCGTGGCGAATTACCTCCGACTCGGCAAGTTCAATCATCACCGCGCGACTGACGACGCGGAGATGCTCGCCAAGATCTTCATCGCGCTCACCCGGCGCCTGGAAACGGATTACGATATCCATTCCTCGGCGGAGATCAACACCAAAATCGCCGGCGGCGACTTCCGCAAGCTGCCGATGTATCATATGATCATCCTCGCGAAGAACGCGGTGGGCTTGAAAAATCTCTACAAGCTGATCTCTCACAGCCACCTGCAGACCTACTACAAAAAGCCGAGGATCCCCAAAAGCCTGCTGGTCGAGCACCGCGAGGGCTTGATCATCGGTTCCGCCTGCTGTGAAGGACAGCTCTACAAGAGCATCCTCAACGGCGCGGCTTCCGGCGAGATCAAGCGGATCGCCTCCTTCTACGACTATCTCGAGATCCAGCCGGCAGGCAACAACTCCTTCATGCTGCGCGACGGCACCTTCAAAAACGTCGACGAGCTGCACGAGATCGACCGCACGATCGTCAAGCTGGGCAGGGAGCTGGGCAAGCCCGTCTGCGCCACCTGCGACGTGCATTTCATGGATCCGCAGGACGCGGATTACCGCAAGATCCTGCAGGCTTCCCTCAAATTCAAGGACGCCGACAACCAGGCGCCGCTGTATTTCCGAACCACCGCCGAAATGCTCAAGGAGTTTTCGTGGTTAGGCGAGGAAAAGGCGTATGAGGTCGTCGTCACCAACCCGAACAAGATCGCCGACATGTGCGAGAGCATCCGCCCGATCCCGAAGGGAACCTTCCCGCCGAACATCGAGGGCGCCGAGGAACAGCTTGTCAGCATCACCTGGCAGCGCGCCAAGGAAAAATACGGCGACCCGCTGCCTGAGATCGTCAAGGCAAGACTCGACAAGGAGCTCAACTCCATCACCACCTACGGCTTCTCGGTGCTCTACATGACCGCCCAGAAGCTCGTTGCCGACAGCGAGGCGCACGGCTATCTGGTCGGCTCCCGTGGTTCCGTAGGCTCCTCCTTCGTCGCCACCATGTCGGGTATCTCCGAGGTCAATCCGCTCTGTCCGCACTACGTCTGCCGCAAATGCAAGCACAGCGAGTTTATCACCGACGGCAGCTACGGCTCCGGCTTCGATATGCCGCACAAGAACTGCCCGAACTGCGGCACCCTGATGGATCAGGACGGCCACGAGATCCCCTTTGAGACCTTCCTCGGCTTCAAGGGCGACAAGGTTCCGGATATCGACCTCAATTTCAGCGGCGAGTACCAGTCCAAATCCCACCGCTACACCGAAGAACTGTTCGGCAAAAACAACGTATTCAAAGCCGGTACCATCTCGACGGTCGCCGAGAAAACCGCTATCGGCTTTGTCAAAAAATATCAGGAGGAGAGAAACCTCAGCTTCCACAAGGCGGAGCTGAAGCGTCTCGCCAAGGGCTGCACCGGCGTCAAGCGAACGACCGGCCAGCATCCCGGCGGCATGGTCGTCGTGCCGCGTACCAACGACGTCTACGATTTCTGCCCGGTTCAGCACCCGGCGAACGATATGACGTCCGACAACATCACCACCCACTTCGATTTCCATTCCATCCACGATACCATCACCAAGCTCGACGAGCTCGGCCATGATGTGCCGACGATCTATCACTATCTGGAGCTGTTCACCGGCATTCCGGTCATGGACGTCTCCATGAGCGACGAAAAGGTGATGTCGCTCTTTACCTCCACCGAGGCGCTCGGCGTCAAGCCGGAGGATATCGACTCCCAGATCGGCACCTTCTCCATTCCCGAATGCGGCACCAACTTCGTTCAGGGCATGCTGATCGAAGCCAAGCCCAAGACCTTCACCGACCTGCTGCAGATCTCCGGTCTGTCGCACGGCACGGACGTATGGCTGGGCAACGCGCAGGAACTCATCCACAACGGCACCTGCACCATTTCGGACGTTATCGGAACCCGTGACTCGATCATGACCTACCTCATGCACAAGGGGCTCGACGAGGGCATGTCGTTCAAGATCATGGAGATCGTCCGTAAGGGCAACGCCACCAAGCTGCTCACCGAGGAGCATTTCAAAGCCATGCGTGAGCACAACGTGCCGGAGTGGTACATCGACTCCTGCATGAAGATCAAGTACATGTTCCCCAAGGCGCACGCTGCGGCTTATATGATCGCGGCGCTCCGTCTCGGCTGGTACAAGGTGCATCATCCCCTTGAATACTATGCGGCGTATTTCACTGTCCGCAGCGAGAACCTCGACGGCGCTGTCGTCATGCAGGGACACGCGGCGGTCAAAGAGAAGATGAGCCAGATCAAACGAAAGATGAGCGTACACGAGGCTTCCGACAAGGAAGAGAAGGAGTACGGCACTTATCAGATCGTCAATGAGATGTTCGCCCGCGGCATCGAGGTGCTGCCGGTGGATATCTACAAATCAGACGCGCATATGTTCACCCTGGAGGACGGCAAAATCCGTCTGCCGTTTTCCTCCTTGCCGGGCGTAGGCGAAGCGGCGGCGATCTCGCTTGCCGAAGCAGGCAAAAAAGGCGAATACCTCTCCATTGAGGACATGCAGATCAAAACCAAGGTCACCAAGGCGGTTATCGAAACACTGCAGTCCGTCGGCGTGCTGGGCGATTTGCCCGAGAGTTCGCAGATGTCACTGTTTTAGGAGTGATATGAATTGAAAAAACTGTTAAAACTCAAAAACGTGCTCATCGCCATCGCGTTCACCGTGTTCCTCCTGTTGGTCAAAGACAACATGGGCGTTGTCGGGGACATCCTGAACAAGATCATCACCATCCTGACGCCCTTCTTCCTGGGCTTCATGATCGCGTATATCCTGAACTTCCCGTACAAGTTCTTTTACGGCAAGGTGTTCGGGAAAATGGGGCAAAAGCGTAAGTTCCTCGCAGGCTTGCGAAAACCGCTGTCGATCATCTGCACGTATCTGATCTTCTTCTCTGTCGTTGCGGCGTTGATCGTCATTGTTGTTCCGCAGATCGCCCTCAACCTGTCAACTCTCTACGAGAACATGCCGAAGTATCTGGAGACGGGATACAAATATATCGACAACCTGTTCAATTTCCTCAATCAGCACCTGCACACCAATTTCAGTCTGGACGCGACGGTGCAGGAGGCGCTCAACCGCTTGACCGAATTTTTGTCCAATCTCGACCTGCTCAGCACGGCTGACGCGACGAAGAATATCGTCGGTGTGGTGCTCGGCATTGTTGTCAATACCGCTTCCGGCATCTACAATGTCGCCATGTCCCTCATCATCTCCATCTACTTCCTCGCTTCCAAAGAGGAGCTCTGCCGTCAGGTCAAGCGTTTGGCTGTCGCCTTTATCCCGATCAAGTATCTCCCGAAGGTCTACGAGATCGTGGACGTCACCGACACCAAATGCGGTCGTTTCCTCGTCGGCGATATTCTGGACGCCGGTTTGATCGGCATTCTGATGTATATCGTCATGTCCATCTTCCAGCTTCCTTACGCGCCGATGATCGCGGTGCTGGTCGGCGTCACGAACATCATTCCGTTCTTCGGTCCCTTCATCGGCGGCATACCCAGCGCCCTGATCCTCTTCCTGGTCAATCCGATGGACAGTCTCTGGTTCATCATCATTCTGGTGGTGATCCAGCAGCTTGACGGCAACATTTTCAAGCCGAAGATTATCGGCAACCAGCTCGGCATCTCCAGCTTCTGGGTACTGTTCAGCGTCGTCGTCGGCGGAGCGCTCTTCGGCATTCCGGGCTTCATCCTCGGCACGCCGATCTATGCCGCCATTTACACGCTGATCGGCAAGCGCGTCCGCAACAGCATTGCCGACAAGGGCAAGATCGCGCAGGAGGCGCTCGAATTTGACGTGCTCCAGTACACCCAGATCGCCGAGGAGCAAAAGAAGCTTCGCGCAGAGAAGGAGCAGGAGCAGCGTGAAAAGCTGAAAAAGCGCCTGCATCTCGATAAGTTCCTCGAAAACGACAAGCTAAAGCGCAGCGGCGACGACGATAACGAGGACGACAAAACCGATGAACAGGAGTAACGGAAAACAACTCCCCAACCCAAAATAAATCATGCAAAACGGCGAAACCGCACAAATGCCACGGCATATGTGCGGTGTTCCCTTGACAAGAACATTTTCTTGTGGTAACATATTAGTGTTTTACTACGCTAAAGTATATTGAGAGGACGCTATGAAAAAATACATCAAACTGACCCCCGAGGGAACCAAGGATTTCCTGTTCGCGGAGTGTTCGGCTATGGACGACATCTGCGGCGGTATTGAAAAGGTCTTTGTCTCCCGCGGTTTCAAGAAGGTCATCACGCCCGGCATCGAGTTTTACGACGTATTTTCGGTTCCGTGCAGCGGCATTTCCCAGGAGGAAATGTTCAAGATGACCGATAACAAGGGCAGACTTCTGGTCGCCCGTCCGGATTCCACCCTGCCGATCGCGCGCATGGTGACGACCCGGCTGAAAAACAGCATATTACCCGTTCGCTTATACTATAAGCAGGCGGTTTACCGCAACGAGCCGACGCTCACCGGCAGGCGCAACGAGCTGATGCAGATGGGCGTTGAATTGTTGGGCGCAAAGGGTATCCGCGCCGATTTGGAGATACTCACCACCGCCATCAGCGCGATCTCCTCCGTCGCGGACGATTTTCGCATCGAGCTCGGTCACGCCGAGGTATTTGACGCGCTCTCCGACGGACTGGATATCGACGAGGATTACAAGGAGAGGATCCGCGTCTCCATCGAGAGCAAGAACTACTCCGCGCTGAATAACCTGCTCGATAAACTCGCTCCGAGCAAGTCCGTCTCTGCGATCCGCAGCCTGCCGTCGCTCTTCGGCGGCGACGAGGTGATCGAGAAGGCGGCGCGTATCTGCGAGGGAACCAAGGCGCAGTCGGCGCTGGAATACCTCCATACGCTCTACACCAGCCTGTCCTCTCTGGGACTGGGCGACAAGGTGATCATCGACCTCGGACTCGTTCAGCGCAACGATTATTACACCGGCTTCGTCTTTTCCGGCTATGTCAACGGTATCGGCGACGCGGTGATCACCGGCGGCAGATACGACAGCCTGCTCTCCGAATTCGGCAAGCCCATGGGCGCTGCCGGCTTTGCGATCGACACCGACGCCCTGACGCTTTTGCGCCTTTCCGACAGCTCCGTCAGCTATTCCGACAAGCCCGACGTGCTGGTTTACGCCGCCGACGGCAAGGAGATGGAGGCGATCGCCTTGGTGACCGACCTGATCGCCGAGGGCAAAAAGGCGCAGTTCAGCGTTCTTCCGACCTTGGAGGAGACCGAAGCCTTTGCTGAGACGCGCGGCATCGAGAGCGTCGTCAATGTAGAATAAGCGAAAGGAAACCATAGCATGAAGCCACTCAGAATTGCCCTTACCAAGGGCAGACTGGAAAAGAAAACCATCGAGCTGCTCGAACAGATCGGCTATAACTGCGACGAGGTACGCGAAAAGGGCAGACGGCTGATCCTGCCGGTCGGCGACAACGACTTTGAGGTCGTGCTCGCCAAGGCTGCCGACGTGATCACCTACGTCGAGCACGGCGTCTGCGATCTCGGCGTGGTCGGCAAGGACACCATCCTCGAGCACGGCAGCTCCTTTTATGAACTGCTCGACCTCGGATTCGGCAGGTGCAAATTTGCCCTTGCCACCAAAAAAGACTTTGATTTTTACGGCGGTTACAACACCAAGACCATCGCCACCAAATACCCCAACGTCACACGCGCCTTCTTTGACGACAAGGACATGGACGTGCGCATCATCAAGATCGAAGGCTCCGTCGAACTGGCGCCGCTGGTCGGACTGGCGGACGGTATCGTGGATATCGTCGAGACCGGCTCGACCTTGAAAGCCAACGGCTTGGAGGTCATCGAATGGGTGACGGATATTTCCGCCAGACTGATCGCCAACACCGCGAGCCTGAAGCTGCGCAAGCAGGAAATAGAAGATTTACAGAAGAAACTGGAGGCAGTAACCCAATGATTACCACCGTAACAGCAGACGGAAAAAAGGAATATGAATTCATTGAGCTGCTCAAAAAGAGAGCGCAGAATTCCGATAAAAACGTCATTCCCACCGTTTCGGAGATCATCGAGAACGTCCGCGAAAACGGCGACAAGGCGGTGAGGGAATACACGATCAAATTCGACGGCAAGGCGCCGGAGTGCGTCGAGATATCAAAAGAAGAGATCGAAGGTCTGATGGAGAAGTGCGACCCGGATTATCTCCGCACCGTCGTCAAGGCGGCGGTGAATATCGCCGATTTCCACCAGAGACAGGTACAGCAGACTTGGATGACCACCAAGCCGAACGGCGTGATGATGGGACAGCGTATCCGCGGACTCAAGCGCGTCGGCATCTATGTACCCGGCGGCACAGCGGCTTATCCTTCCTCCGTCCTGATGAACGCGATTCCGGCGAAGATCGCCGGCGTTGAGGAGGTCGTCATGGTCACGCCTCCGCAAAAGGACGGCACACCGAACCCAAATATTGTCGCGGCGGCTAAGGTCGCCGGTGTAGACCGCATTTTCCTCATGGGCGGCGCACAGGCGATCGCGGCGCTGGCTTACGGCACCGAGACCGTTCCCAAGGTGGACAAGATCGTCGGCCCCGGCAATATCTTTGTCGCCACCGCCAAGAAGCTGCTTTACGGCACGGTCGATATCGACATGATCGCCGGTCCCAGCGAGATCCTGATCATCGCGGACAGCACCGCCGATCCCAAATTCCTCGCGGCTGACCTCATGAGCCAGGCGGAGCATGACCGTCTCGCTTCCGCCATTCTTTTGACCGACAGCGAAGCCCTTGCCGAGCAGACAAAGGCGGAGCTTGCCCGTCAGATGCAGACCTTGGAGAGAAAAGAGATCATTGAAAGCTCGCTGGACAACTTCGGCGCGATCATCGTCTGCAGCGATATGAAGCAGGCGGTGGAATTCGCCAATGAGCTCGCGCCCGAGCACTTGGAGGTCTGCTGCCAGAATCCCATGGAGTATGTCGGCAAGCTCGACAACGCCGGTTCCGTGTTCCTCGGCAACTACAGCCCGGAGCCTCTCGGCGATTATTTCGCAGGCCCCAACCACGTTCTGCCCACCAGCGGCACCGCTCGTTTCTTCTCGCCGCTGTCCGTCGACAGCTTCATCAAGAAATCCAGCTTCATTTACTATACCGAGGAAGCGCTTCGTGCCGACGCGGAGGACGTTATCCGCTTTGCCGACACCGAAGGTCTCACCGCTCACGCCAATTCCATCAAGGTGCGCTTTGACCTCGACTAAAGGAAGATATATATGTATCAACTCAACGATAAAATCATCAATCTGGTGCCCTATGAGCCCATCAGCGGCACTTACAAGATCCGTCTGGACGCCAACGAGTGTCCGACCACGCTTCCCGACGATATCCGCGGCGAGATCAAGGCAGGGCTCGATTCCCTTGACTTCAACCGGTATCCCGACCCGATGGCGACAGCACTTGTTAATTCTTTTGCAGAATATTACGGGATCAACCCGGCGTTTGTCACCGCCGGCAACGGTTCCGACGAGCTGATTTTTCTTATCGAGTCCGCCTTTCTGGAAAAGGGCGACAAAATGCTCGTCGTCTCGCCGGATTTCTCAATGTATCAGTTCTATTCCTCCATCTGTGAGGTCGAATGCGAGTCCTTCATCAAGAATGACGCGCTCGATATCGACGTGGACGCGCTTATCGACAAGGTGAACCGCGACGATATCAAGCTCCTGCTCTTTTCCAATCCCTGCAACCCGACCGGCAGGGGCATCACCGCGGAACAGGCGAGAAAGCTCGTCACCTCCGTCAATGCGCTGGTGATCCTCGACGAAGCCTACATGGACTTCTGGGATCAGAGCCTGCTCGGCGAGGTTGAGCAGTATTCCAACCTGATCATCTTCAGAACCGCTTCCAAGGCGATCGGTTCGGCGGCGCTGCGGCTCGGCTTTGCCGTCGCCAACGAGACCATTTCACGCGCGGTCAAGGCGGTCAAATCGCCCTATAACGTCAACAGCTTTTCCCAGATGGCAGGCACGATCGTCTACCGTCACAAGGAATTGCTCGAAAATCGCCTGAAAGCGCTTGTCAAAAACCGCGAAACCCTGTATAATGGATTACTGGAGCTGTCAAAGAACAGCGACTTTGTGGTTTACGAGAGCGTCGCGAACTTTGTCTTTGTCAAAACCGGTTACGCCAAGGAAATCTTTGAATACCTCAAAGAGCGGTCGATCGTGATCCGCCTGATGGGCGGTTATCTCCGCATCACGGCAGGCACCGGGGAAGAGGTCGCGGCAGTTCTTAATTCGATAAAAGAATATTTAGAGGTGATGGCATGAGAACCGCCACAATCGAAAGAAAAACCAAAGAAACCGACATCCGCTGTACCCTGGATCTGGACGGCGGCGAGGTCAAGCTCGACACCGGTATCGGCTTTTTTGACCACATGCTCAATTCCTTTGCCACCCACGGCGGCTTTGGCTTGGAGCTGACCGTCAGGGGCGATCTGGAGGTCGATTGTCACCACACCATCGAGGACGCCGGCATCGTGCTCGGCAAGGCGTTTGCCGAAGCCTTGGGCGGCAAGGGCTCCATCATGCGTTTCGGCAGCTTCTATGTCCCGATGGACGAAGCGCTCGCCTTTGCTTCCGTCGACGTCAGCGGCAGACCGTTTCTCGTCTTTGACGCGGATTTTCCGCAGGCTGTCTGCGGCGGCTACGACTGCGCCATGACGGTTGAGTTCATGCGTGCGCTGGCTTTTAACGCGCAGATCACCCTGCATCTCAAATCCCTCTACGGCGACAATTCCCATCACATCACCGAGGCGCTTTACAAGGCATGCGCCCATGCCCTGCGGCTGGCGGTTCAGCCCAGCGGCACCGGCAAGCCTCTTTCCACCAAGGGAGTGTTATAAATGATTATTTTACCCGCGATCGACATCTATCAGGGCAAGGCAGTCCGCCTTGTCAAGGGCGACTACGCCACCGCCGGACAGGTCGCCGATTCCCCCTACGAAGCGGCGCAGTCCTTTGTGGCAGCCGGCGCGTCATGGATGCACATGGTCGACCTCGACGGCGCCAAGGACGCGAAGCTCGTCAACGCTGAGCTGATCGCCGACGTCGCCGAGTCCTCCGGCTTGTCCGTGGAGGTAGGCGGCGGCATCCGCGACATGAAGGCAGTGGAATACTATCTCTCGCACGGCGTGAACCGCGTGATCCTCGGTTCCGCGGCGGTCAAAAATCCGCAGCTTGTCCGCGACGCGGTGAAGGCATACAATGATCGTATCGTCGTCGGCATCGACGCGCGCGACGGCATGGTGCGTGCCGAGGGCTGGCTGGACAATTCCGAGATCGACTACATCGAGCTTGCCAAGCGCATGGAGGACGTCGGCGTGCAGACCATCGTATTCACCGACATCGAGCAGGACGGCACCCTCGCTGGTCCGAACCTGAAACAGCTAGAAGCGCTTGCCAAAAGCGTTTCCTGCAACATCATCGCCAGCGGCGGCGTCGCCGTGCTGCAGGATATCGTCAACCTGACGGCGCTCGATCTCTACGGCGCGATCTGCGGCAAGGCGATCTACAGCGGCTCGCTCAATTTGAAAGAAGCCATTGAGGCGGCGGAGATGTCAGCATGGACGTAGAAAAGTATTTTGCGAAGTCGGATTTGATCCCGGCTGTTATTCAGGAAAAATCCACCGGAGAGGTGCTCATGCTCGCGTACATGAACCGCGAGAGCATGCAAAAGACCTTTGAGACCGGCTACACCTGGTTCTGGTCGAGAAGCCGTCAGGAGCTCTGGAACAAGGGAGCGACCTCCGGGCATCTCCAGAAGGTGATCGACATTTACGCGGACTGTGACGACGACACCCTGCTCATCACCGTTGAGCAGACCGGCGCGGCGTGCCATACCGGCAGTCACAGCTGCTTTTTCAAAAAATTAAAATAAGAGGTACATAAATGAACGACAGAGAAGTGCTTGCGGCGCTGTACGCGACCGTGGAAAACAGACGTGATAACCCCAAGGAAGGCTCCTACACCTGCTACCTTTTGGACAAGGGACTCGACAAGATCCTCAAAAAGGTGGGCGAGGAGTGCAGCGAGACGATCATCGCCGCCAAGAACGGCGACAACAGCGAGACCGTCTACGAGATCGCCGATCTCATCTACCATCTCACCGTGATGATGGTGCAGCAGGGCATTCCGCTGGAGGACGTGCTTGCCGAGCTCGACAAGCGCAGCGAAAAGACCGGCAACCTCAAAACCTTCCACACCGTCGATAAGAATACATAAGCGTCAG
>CAMKSB010000013.1 GCA_946415335.1 uncultured Clostridia bacterium | reverse complement strand
AAATCAACTTTATTGAACTGACAAAGCGCGGAAGCTACCGCGAGCTTATGCGCGCCATGGGCAAATCCTACGGCGAGTGGTGGAGCATTGAAGAACAGCGCAGATTTTCCGGTGCATACTACCTTTTTGAACAGGCGTACACCGCGCTTGGCGGCGGCAAGCTGAAAATCACCGTAGGCGACGCCATGCTCAATTTTATGGAAATCTACGGTTATTCGGCGCTGCAAAACGCCAACAGTGCCGAGATCCGAATGAATCTCAAAAAAATGTGGGAAGAAATCGCCTTAGAGGACGAGAACGAAGCGATTGAATTAAAGACGGAACCGGCGGAAGAAAAAAAGCAGTCGGTGTTGTCCATGGTACTGCCAAAGGCAAAGCCTGCTGTAGTGAAAGCGGCTTTTGTCTATGATGTGCCGCCTGAAAAGTCCGGCTGGGTAAGCGATCACGAGAGCGGCAGACAGTACGCGCAGACGGTTCTCGGCAACAAGGCGGAAACCTCGGTTTATCTTTGCGAGAATGAAAACCGTCAATATGAAGTTTTGGAAAAGGCGATTTCCGACGGAAACAAGCTGATTTTTACCACGTCGCCGCGTTTGCTGCAGGCGTCGCTGCGCGCGGCGGTAAGCTATCCCGAAGCGATTATCATGAACTGCTCACTGAATATCTCGCGCCGTTATGTACGCACCTATTACACGCGTATGTATGAGGCAAAGTTTATCCTCGGCGTGCTCGCCGGAACGCTGACGACCAGCGGCAAGCTGGGATATGTCTGCGATTATCCGATCTACGGACAGATCGCAGGTATCAATGCCTTTGCGCTCGGCGCTCAAATGGCGCACCCCGGTACGAAGGTGTATTTGGAATGGTCGTCCGTTAAGGGCGTGGAGGAAGCGGCTCGGTCGCTTCGCGCAAAGCATATCCACCTTATCTCCTCACAGGACACCGCGCGTTTTAGAGAAGACACGCGGAGCTCGTTCGGATTGTCGCATATCACGAAAGAAAAAGTCGAGCTGCTCGCCGTGCCTGTTTGGAAATGGGGCGTTTATTATGAAAAGATCATCCGCGCCGCGCTTGACAAGACCATTAAAAGCGAGTATGACAACACGACCCGAGCGCTCAATTATTATTGGGGAATGTCCGCCGGCGTTGTAGATATCGAATACGCGCCTGCGCTTCCTCTGCCGTCGCGCCGGTATGCGGATTTCTTCCGAAGCAGCATCATCAGCGGCGCAGGCAAGCCGTTCTTGACGCCTTTCTATACCCAGAGCGGAGAGGTGATCGGCGCTCGTCAGCACGAGCTGACTCTTGAGCAGATTCTCAGAATGGATTTTTTGGTAGAAAATGTAATCGGAGAGATCCCCAGCTATGAGGACTTGACGCCTAAAGGACAAAAAACCGTAGATATGGTGGGTATCGGACAGGCAAAACGGAAATCGGAGATAGTGGAATGAGGATTTTAGCTGTGGCTGATGTGCCGGCGGATCGGTTTTATGAATACTACACAGAGGGTAAGCTCGATGAATTCGACCTGATCCTATCCTGCGGCGATCTGCGTCCGGAGTATCTGGAATTTCTGGTAACGATGGCGCATTGTCCGCTGATTTATGTACACGGAAACCACGACGACAGCTACGGCAGAGGACCTCAGGGCTGCGAATGTGCCGACGATCATATTATCGAGTACAAGGGGATCAGAATTCTCGGGCTTGGCGGTTCGTTCAAGTACCGCGACGGCGAATATATGTACACGGAAAAACAAATGAAAAGCCGTGTACGCCGTTTGTGGCTGACGATCAAAAAGCACCATGGTTTTGACATCCTGTTGACTCATGCTCCTGCGCGAGGCTTAAACGACTTTGAAACCGTTCCTCACAGGGGCTTTGGATGCTTCAATACGCTGATGGAAAAATACAATCCGCAGTTTTTTATTCACGGTCATATTCACCGCAATTATGATTACAGGATCCCGCAGATTTGCACCAAGGGCAGCACAACGGTTATCAACGCGTATGAATACTGTGTTTTTGATATAGAAGACAGGTGAGTGTATGAATCGATTAGTCAAACGAATTTTGATGAGCGTATTCGGCGTTGCGCTCTGCGGCATCAGCGTCGGAATGTTTAAGTTTGCCGCGCTCGGCGTCGACCCGTTTCAATCTTTGATGAGCGGTCTTGACGCGGTCATTCCCATCCGCTTCGGAACGCTGTATGTGATCGTAAACGCTGTGCTGCTGCTTTTCGCCCTGATTTTTGACCGCAAAAAAATCGGGATAGCGACCTTTATCAACCTGTTCCTGCTCGGCTATATCGTTGAATTTTCACAGGGCATGTGTGAAATGCTCATGCCCGACGCTCCGCTTTGGCTGCGGATCGTGATCTTGCTGATCGCGATCGTGATCCTCTGTCTTTCCTCATCGCTGTACTTTACCGCCGATTTGGGCGTGTCGACCTACGACGCGGTGTCGCTGATCTGGTCACAGCGGCAGAGTAAGATCAAGTTCGCGTTCTGCCGGGTGATATGCGATTTTGTCTGCGTGGCGGCAGGCGTTGCGTTGCTTCTTTTCTCGGGGCAAGGCTTCGAGCAGATCTTCGGTTCCGTCGGCATAGGTACCATCATTACCGCCTTCTTTATGGGACCGTTGATATCGTTTTTTAACAAACACATTTCTCAAAAATTATTGCCGGATGCAGTATCTGAGTAATTACGCTTTGGTGGACGGCACTTCATCCGCCCAGGTTACGGTACCATTAGGTTCTTGCGGAAGACTCCGCGCAGGTTCAAGTCCTGTCGCCTGCATCAAGCGAAGATAATCCGAACCTTCTCCCAGTTGGAGACGGGTTCGGATTTGTCTTTTTCTTATGCAATCTTCTTATTCATATTTTCTTTCTTCTGCTTAATTCCCATTGCGAAAGCACAGCTGTTATGTTAAAATAAAAACAGAATTCAGTAACCATAAAAGGTGAAACATGAGCAGTGAACACTCAGAAAGAAAAATATGCGCTGTTATCTGTCAAAGCAAAGGGCTCAAAGCAAAAGAGATTGCCCGTCAGCTCAATCTTGACCGAAGTACAGTAAACCGCGTTCTTTATACGTCTCCGCTCCTGAAGGATTTATGTTATCAGGATAATGATTATCGATGGCACGGAATCATCCGGCAGTCTGTTCCGCATGACGGTTTGTTCGAGTTTTGCGGATATTACGGCAAGGTTTCAGACTTTCTGAAACTAACGGAAAATGAATGGATGGACGAGTTAACGAAAGGCTGCCAAAGAATCGGGCGTAATCTCAACGATACACGCGGACTGATTCACTCCTTCCGGGACAGCCGTGAACAAATGATTCAACTCTTCGCAGATTTACAAGATATGTTGGGTAACTCGTGTTTAGATTGGGAGATTGCCTTTGAGTTTCGATTAAAACGCTCACGCTATGTGCGGATTTATGCCGATGTTCTTGTCATTACGGAAAACAAGGTGTTTTCATTGGAATTCAAGATGAAAGATAAAATTGAGTCCGAGGAAGTTTCCCAAGCCGCGAAGTATGTCCCGTACCTTGAAATCGTTTTCGGAACGGACTACGAGATAATCCCCGCGCTTGTCCTCACTGCGGCAAATGACTTATTTGACTTTATTTCAATCGGCAAAAGTGATTCTGTCCTGCCTGTTTGCTCCGGCGATATGCTATTCAACGTATTTGACGAATATCTCGGATTTTTGTCGAAAGAGTCAGATAACAATATCCCTTGAAGGGTCGAATTAACAAGTATACATGAACGGAGAAAAATATGAATTTTCTGGAAGAAAGAATCATCAAAGACGGCGTTGTCAAGTCGAATACGATCCTCAAGGTTGACAGCTTTCTCAACCATCAGATCGACATCGGTCTGCTCGATGAGATCGGCAAAGAATTCAAAAAGCGTTTTGACGGCGAGCCGATCAACAAGATACTCACGATTGAGGCGTCGGGAATCGGCATTGCCTGCATCACAGCCTTGCACTTCGGCGTTCCGATGGTGTTTGCAAAGAAATCAAAAACTTCCAATCTCGGTAATGATGTGTACACGGCGGAGGTCAAGTCGTTTACACATAACGAAGTACGAACGATCATCGTTTCAAAGGACTATCTCACAGAAAACGATCACGTCCTTATCGTTGACGATTTTCTGGCAAACGGCTGTGCGCTCAAGGGCTTGATATCCGTCTGCCGACAGGCGAATGCCACGGTAGAGGGAATCGGGATCGCTGTTGAAAAGGGATTTCAGAACGGAGGACAAATCATCCGGGAACTTGGTTATCGTGTGGAATCACTCGCGATCGTCGATTCGATGAACGCCAAAACCGGAGCTGTCGTTTTCAGAGATCAGGATATAGATTAAACTGAACTTCCTGTTGAAATCTGAACCCTTCCAATGTACTTTCTGAAAAGACCTTCTTATTTTCAAATCTCTTTTCTGTGACTTAGTCACTGAACTACCGTGGTTGTTGTGATATGATTTTATATCATCGTGGAAGGGGGATGCGATAATGAGTGAAGAATTATTTTCAAAACGCCATCATGAAAACAAGCCCGGGGATACGGAGGCGAACAATGTTGATCTCAGGTTCTGATTTGCAAGTTCTGCCTTTCTTTGCTCATCCCATGATTCCCGAGCACTACATTGAGTGGATCGCTTTGGAAACAACGGGCGGCAATCAGCGCAAAACACTGTCTCCTTCCGACGAACCGAAAGCCTGTTTCGCGCTTTGCGAAGGCGAAGAAGTGAAAGCGGTATACGCTTACTGCAATCTTCACAGCCTTTGGAAGGCGTAACAAGGAGATACAAAAATGGCAAACAAATACGCAGGCACACAAACAGAAAAGAATCTTGAAGCCGCATTCGCCGGAGAATCTCAGGCGAGGAACAAATACACCTACTTTGCCTCAAAAGCAAAGAAGGAGGGCTATGAGCAGATCGCCGCGTTGTTCCTGAAAACAGCCGATAACGAAAAAGAACACGCCAAGCTATGGTTCAAGGAGCTGAACGGAATCGGCAACACCGCGGATAATCTCAGTGCGGCAGCCGAAGGCGAGAACTACGAGTGGACGGATATGTATGAAGGCTTTGCCGAGACCGCCGAGACGGAGGGCTTTCCGGAGTTGGCGGCGAAGTTCAGACTGGTCGCCAAAATTGAAAAGCACCATGAAGAACGATACCGCGCACTGCTCAAAAATGTCGAAACCGCTCAGGTATTTGAAAAGAGCGAAGTCAAGGTTTGGGAATGCCGCAACTGCGGTCATATCGTCGTCGGCACCAAAGCCCCCGATATTTGTCCGACCTGTAATCATCCTCAAAGCTTCTTTGAACTTCACGCCGAAAACTATTGATAAAAAGCTATCTGCCTGTTGAGTACCGAAGTCTCATATTCGGTTATCAACAGGCAGTTGTCGGATACCATCGAAGATAATCCGAATTTCAACAGCAAGGTTAATACTATTCTCTAATAAAATCCTTTAACATCTGCCGTGTAAAATTTCGCATAACTGCGTTGTCGTCCTCGGAATCCGTCAGGATTCCTGCGTCCTCCGCCTTGTTCTGCGGAATTTTCCATCGACATCTGTTTTAAAGTCTTTTATCAAAGAATAGTATAAAACAATCAGAAACGTATGTGCAGGTCTATCTGCTTAGCGCAGATTTTAGAAGGCAAATTCCTCATTTGGCTATGCGATCGGCGCAGAGGTCGATCCTTTTTATTAAAACCCGCATCAGAAAGCTATTTGTTTCCTTTTTCTCTGTGGGGATATTGTGCACGATGTGATTGCGCTTGACTTGTGCCTGAATACGAATCAACAAAGGCTGCCGTAAAACGGAATGTTTTGCGGAAGCTATATTTTTGCCCATCTGATCGTCAATTCAGTTCCGAATGAGCTTTTTGAAAAGTCATCTTTTTGGCTCATCCCTTCTCCGGATGTGGTTCGGATTTACTATAATTTCACTTAACATTTCCTTCTGTCGCTGATTTCCGATATCTTGTCCAATTTAGCCGAAATAACTATTGATTGTTGGGCAAAAATTTGATATAATATGCAAAAGAATGCAGGGGGTGTCATTATGAAGCTTATCCATCTGTCCGACCTTCACATCGGCAAACGCGTCAACGAGTTTTCGATGATCGAGGATCAGGAATACATCTTAAAACAAATTTTGAATATCATCGACGACGAAGCGCCCGACGGCGTTATCATTGCCGGCGACGTTTACGACAAGCCCGTGCCGTCCGCCGAGGCGGTCGAGCTGTTTGACGATTTCATCGTGCGGCTTTCCAAGCGAGATCTGCCGGTGTATATCATCAGCGGCAACCACGACTCACCCGAACGGCTGGCGTTTGGCAACCGCCTGATGGCGGTAAGCGGCATTCATTTTTCATCGGTTTACAACGGAAAAACCGAGCGCTTTGAGTTGACGGATGAATACGGAACGACGGCGATCTACATGCTGCCCTTCGTCAAGCCGTCGCACGTCAGGCGCTTTTATCCCGATGACAAAATCGAGTCCTACACCGACGCGATCGTGGTCGCTGTGCGTGAGATGCACATCAACCAAGACGATCGAAATATCATCATCACTCATCAGTTTGTCACCGGCGCAGAGCGCTCCGATTCCGAGGAACTCTCCGTCGGCGGCACCGACAATGTGGATGCTTCTGCTTTTGAGGGCTTTGATTATGTCGCGCTCGGTCATATCCACCGTCCGCAAAATGTCGGAAACGACACCATCCGATACTGCGGCTCTCCGCTGAAATACTCCTTCTCCGAGGCTCCCTATGAGAAGTCCGTAACGGTCGTTGAACTTAAAGAAAAGGGCAACACGTCGGTGTACACCGTTCCTCTCACTCCTATGCGTGATATGGTAGAACTGAAAGGATCCTATGATGAACTGACCTTAAAGAGCTTTTACGAGGGCACCTCCTACCGCGAGGACTATGTACATATCACGCTGACCGACGAAGAGGATATTCCCGACGTGGTGCAAAAGCTGCGCGTCATTTACCGCAACCTGATGAAGCTGGATTACGACAACAAGCGCACGCGCCATCAGACGGAAATCAACGGCGCGGAGGACGTGGCGGTAAAATCACCGCTCGAATTGTTCGCGGAATTCTACGAGCAGCAGAACGGCGCGGAAATGTCTGACGAGCAGGCGAAGCATATGGAAGCGCTGATCGAGAAGATTTGGGAGGAGCAAGCATGAGACCGATCAAATTAGTGATGTCCGCATTCGGACCCTACGCAGGCGTAACAACGTTGGAGCTTGACAAGCTCGGCACAAAGGGTTTGTATCTGATCACGGGCGATACCGGCGCGGGTAAAACAACGATTTTTGACGCGATCACCTTCGCGCTCTACGGCGAGGCGAGCGGCGACAACCGCAACGCAGACATGTTCCGTTCCAAATATGCCGACCCCGATACTCCGACCGAGGTCGAGCTGACCTTTGCATACAACGGCAAGGAATACACTGTCAAGCGCAATCCCGCCTATCTCCGTCCCAAAACACGAGGCGAGGGCTTCACGTCAAAAGCAGCCGACGCTGAGCTGCACTATCCCGACGGCAGGGTGGTGGCAAAGCTGAGAGACGTCAATAATGCGATCGTGGAGATCATGGGCATCGACCGTAACCAGTTTACGCGCATCGCCATGATCGCGCAGGGAGATTTTTTGAAGCTGCTGCTGGCTTCCACCGACGAGCGAAAAAAGATTTTCCAAAAGCTGTTCCACACCAAAAACTATTGGTTCCTTCAAGAGAGCCTGAAAGCGCAGTCCGGCAGTCTCGCCAAGGAATATGAAAAGGCGTCAGACAGCATACGCCAATACATCGGCGGCATTCTCTGTGAGGTTGACAATCCGCTTTCCGTCAGCGTTCGCAAAGCGATGAACGGCGAAATGACGACCGAGGACGTCACGGAGCTGCTTGACAAGCTGATTAAAGAGGACGCCGATGCAAAGGAAAAATTAACCGCGGACATCGACAAAAAGGAACAGAAAATCAAGGAGCTGACCGCCCTGATCGCCAAGGCGGAGGAGCAGAAAAAAGCGGAGACCTCGCTGAAAAAATCCGCAGAAAAGCTGGTCGAAGTGACGGAAAAGCTGAGGGATGCAAAAGCGGCAATGGAAGCCGCCAACGAAAAAAAGCCGCAGATCACCGAGCTCGGCGAAAAAATATCCGCACTCAAAAACGAGCTGCCGCTTTATGACGAGCTGGAAGCCAAGAAGAAAAATCTTGATGCGATCATCAAAAGTATCACAGATAATACCGGTAAGCTCGCCGACGAAAAGGAGAAGGCAGAAAAATTAAAAGCGGAAATCCAAGCCCTAAAAGAAGAGTTGCAGACGCTCGGCAAAGCGGAAGAAGAAAAGCTCAAAGCCGAGCACCAAAAGGAAGCGCTGGCAAAAGAGCAGACCGCTCTCAGCGAACTTCAAGCTCAGCTGTCAGGGCTGACAAAGCTTGAAGCGCAGCTTGCCGACAAGCAGGCGGATTATAAGAGAAAAGCTTCCGCTGCCGAAGAAATGCGCAGAATATACGAAGCAAACAACAAGGCATATCTGGACGAGCAGGCGGGCGTTTTAGCCGAAACACTGACGGACGGCGCACCGTGCCCGGTATGCGGTTCTACGCACCATCCGAACCCTGCCGTCAAATCTGCAGCCGCTCCGACCAAGGCAGCGCTCGACAAAAGCAAAAGGGCAGCCGAAGCCGCCGAAAAGGAAGCTGCAGCTGCAAGCGAGACCGCAAAAGCGACGATCGCCGCCATTGCCGAAAAGAAAAGCTACATTCAACAAAGCGCGGAGAAAATCATCACTGTGGAATCGTTTGATGAGATTTCTGCTGCTCTTACAGCAAAGAAGCAGGAGCTTGAAGTCGCATTGGATGAGAACCGGCGCGTTATGCTGAAAGTGACCGCGCAGGTCAGCAGAAAGCAGCAGCTCGACAGGCTGATTCCCGCAAAAGAGGATGAAAGCAACAGCGTTCGAACAAAAATATCCGAGCTTGAAAAATCACTTGCTTCCTCTACCTCCACAAAGAACGCAGAAGAAAAACAAATCGAAGCGACAAGAGAAAAGCTGAGGTTTGAAAATAAAGCGATCGTCCAAAAAGAAATCGCCGTCCTGACAACGCAGAAAACGGCGATTGAAGCAGCCATCGAAAAAGCTGTCAAGGATTATAATAACCGTGACAAGGAGGTTGCCGAGACCAAATCGGCGATCGAGGAAACAAAGAAGCTATTGCAGGACAAAGAGCCCTGCGACATCGAGAGCGAAAAGCAACAGCTTTCGGAGCTGACGGTAAATAAGAACAACATGGCGAAAAAGCTGCAAGGCGTGGTAGTCAGATTATCGACAAATGTTTCCATGCGCAAGCGCATACAGGAAAAGTCAGAGGAAGTCTCTAAAATCGAAAAACAGTGGACGATGGTCAAAGCGCTGTCCAACACCGCCAACGGCAACATCAGCGGCAAGGCAAAGATCATGCTGGAGACCTACATTCAGATGAACTATTTTGACCGCATTATCGCGCGCGCCAACACCCGTCTGATGATCATGTCGGATGGTCAATATGAGCTCAAACGCCGCATAGAATCCGACAACAAACGCAGCCAGAGCGGACTTGACCTCGACGTCATCGACCATCACAACGGAAGCGAACGCAGCGTCAAAACCCTTTCGGGCGGCGAATCCTTCAAGGCGTCTCTTGCGCTGGCGCTCGGCTTATCCGACGAGATACAGAGTTCCGCCGGCGGAATCCGATTGGACACCATGTTTGTAGACGAAGGCTTCGGCTCGCTCGACGAGGAATCCCTGCAGCAGGCAATAAAGGCGCTCACCGGCTTGACCGAGGGCAACCGTCTGGTGGCGATCATCTCTCATGTGGGAGAGCTGAAGGAAAGAATAGAGAATCAGATCGTCGTCAAAAAAGACCGCCTCGGCGGAAGCAAGGCGGAGATATCGATATCATAGAAATCAAAAATGAGCTGTCCGCGATGAGGAACCGAAAATTCCGCTTGCTTTCGGGAAAACGTATTCAACTTCTATCTGTCAAATGACGACGACGCCGAGGTCAAGATAACTTCGGCGTCTTTTTTTGCGCGGCAGTCACTTTACAGTCACCTTGACAATGTAGGATAATCCTGTAAAATAAAGGCAACACCGCACAATTTGCGGCGCACGCCTTGCTTGAATATTATTCCGTCAGCTTGCCCAAAAAAGTCTCGGCAAGGCGCCAGCCTTACCTCGCTTTTTTGTCCAACCTGACGAAAAATCTTACATCGCAATCCGCACACCTAAATTATGCGGTATTGCCTAAAGCTATGGAGGTTCCTATGGAAATACTGCGTACAGAAAATTTATGCAAAACCTACGGCTCCGGCGAGAACGCCGTCCGTGCGGTGGATAACGTCAATTTGAGCGTTGAAAAGGGCGAATTTGTCGCCATCGTCGGCGCGAGCGGAAGCGGCAAAAGCACGCTCATGCACCTGATCGGCGGCGTTGACCGTCCGACAAGCGGCAAGATATTGGTGGACGGTCAGGACATCGGCGCGATGAACGCCGATAAGCTCGCGATCTTCCGCCGCCGTCAGATCGGCATCGTCTATCAGTTCTACAACCTGATCCCGATTCTGACTGCCGAGGAAAACATCCTGCTCCCGTGGGATCTGGACGGCAGGGCGAAGGACGAAAACCGCCTGAACGAGCTTTTAACCGCCTTGGATATCGCCGACAAGCGAAACAGTCTACCGAATGAGCTCTCCGGCGGTCAGCAGCAGCGCGTCAGCATTGCGCGGGCGATGATCAACCGCCCGGCGCTGCTACTCTGCGACGAGCCGACCGGCAATCTTGACAGCAAGGCGACCGAGGGGATCATGCACATTCTCAAGCTCGCCAATCAGACCTATCATCAGACCATCGTCATGATCACGCACAACCTCGAAATCGCCAAGGACGCCGACCGCATCATCCGTATCCGGGACGGCAAGCTCGAGGAGGTGTGAGTATGTCCACCATGCAGAAGCTCACCCTGCTCAACCTCAAACGCAACCGCGTGCGCACGATCGTCACGATCATCGGCATTATCCTCTCCACCGCGCTGATGACGGTCGTGACCGGCGTTGTCAGCAGCGGCAGACAAACGCTGCTCGACACGGCAATCAACCAAAGCGGCGACTGGACAATCGAGCTGACCGGCGCGTTTAACGATAACACCGCGAACGATCTGAGCCAACACCGTGGTGTGCAGGCTGTCTATGAACAAACGCCTATCGGCATGGCGAAATTTGACAGCAAATCCGCCTACAAGCCCTTTGTCAAGCTGATCGGCATAAGCGAAAACAGCTTTGAAAACTGCCACCGATGCACGCTTGCCGAGGGACATTACCCAAAAGCTGCGGACGAGATCCTGCTCACACCGCAGTTTGTGAAATTCGCAAGCAAAACCTATCACACGGGCGACAAAATCACGCTCGACGTCGGTGGTCGCTGGGCGAAAAACGGCGTGGATAAAAACAATCTGCCTACATACCACACCATTGAATGGTTTCAGACCTATCTTGGCGAGCACAGTAATTACGAGCCGGAGAATGAGGAATTTATCACGGAATTTACCAAAACCTACACGGTATCGGGAATCCTGCAAACCGCTGAGGGAGCTTTGGAATCCGATTCTGTCACCAACGCGATCAAGTTGTTTACCGGCTTGACCTACAATAAAACACAGCGTTCTGCAATCTACGCCGACACCGCCGTTATGCAGATTCGTCTGAATGACAACAGAGAAACGGAGTATATTCGCGTTATCTCTGAGCTGACAGGGCTGAGTGAAGAGGAAGTACAGCAATATTTTGACGGCGTGCCCGATGATATGGATGCGATTCTCGAAAAGCTGGCGCACAGCCGCTTCGGAGTTGCGGAATTCACCTACAATTATTCTCTCCTCCGCTTCCGCACCTTTGCCGTCAGCGAGCAGACGATGAACATTCTGATCGGCATTGCGGTTGTCGTCATGACGATTATCATTCTGTCGAGCATCTTCATCATCCGCAACAGCTTTGCTATTTCCATTACCGAGAAGACACGGCTGTACGGCATGCTCAGCTCCGTCGGCGCAACGCCGCGGCAGATCCGCCGCAACGTGCTCTTTGAGGGCTTCGTGCTGGGCGCCATCGGTGTTCCGCTCGGCGTCGGCTTGGGGATCGGCGTGACCGCCCTGCTGACGGTGATATGCAACGCCCTGCTGCACGAAGGACTCAACGGCAACCGTATTGCGTTCTGCATTTCTTTGCCGGGCATAACGATCGCGGTCGTGTTTTCTGCACTGACCATCTTTTTCTCCACCATCTTCACGGCAATCCGCGCTTCCAAAATCGCGCCTGTGGACGCGATTCGCGGCAACAAGGACGTGAAAGCAGGCGGAAAAAAGGCGTACAAAACGCCGAAGTTGATCGAGAAGCTCTTCGGCGCAGGCGGCAGCATTGCTTATAAGAATTTAAAGCGCAGCCGCAAAAAATACCGCGCGACGGTGGTGTCGATTGTCGCGAGTGTGGCGCTGTTTATCTCCGTCTTTTCGCTTGTCGGCTACACCTTTTCCTACGCCGGCGGCTACGCGCAGCCGACGGAATACAACATGGTGATTGACACCGCCATCTCCGACAATTCCTACAAGGACGCGGCGCAGCTTTTCGATACCGTCAAGCGGCTCGACAACATCGAGCGCATGACGGTGAGCTATCAGTCCTACGGCGCGGAGCTGCGGCTGAGCAAAGCCGACATTCCCGAGGAAATGCTGCAGCCGGATATGGAAACCGTCCTCTATGGCAAGGCGACGGACTGGATTGGACGAAAGCGTGTCACCTGTCAGGTCTTTCATCTGATGGCGCTTGACGACGACAGCTACAAGGAAATCTGCGCCGCCTGCGGCGTTGACTACGAAACGGCAAAGGACAAGGCGCTCATCAACAATCAAAACGACCTTCTGACCGACGGCGCGCCTGCAAACAAATCGGGAAAGCTGCTGAAAAATCCGGTTGGAACAGAGGTAGAGCTGCTCTATCATTTACAGGTAAACGACACCGACAACTACAACGACTATGTTTTTCCGCTGACCATCATCGGCGACCTCAGCACCATTAAGGGCGTGGACAATTACAACGAAACCGGCATTTTCTATTCCGGCACCGTTTTGGTGAGCCTTGAATGGATGCAGAAAAACCTGCCTGCCGACCTCTACACGATTGACGCGGACGCCTTCGTTCAATCCTCCAATCCCGACCAGACCGAGCAGGACGTCAGCGACCTGCTGGGCGGCGCGGTGATGGTGACCAATTTTGATCTGCAGGCGCGCCTGATGAATGCCATTACCTTGGTAATCCAAATTTTTGTCTACGGCTTCATTCTCGTTATTTCGTTAATCGGCATGACGAATATCTTCAACACCATTTCGACCAATATGAGATTACGCGCGAGAGAGTTCGCCTCCCTGCGCTCCATCGGCATGACAAAGCGCGAGTTTAACCGCATGATCCGGCTGGAGAGCGTGTTCTACTCCTTCAAATCCCTGCTGATCGGCATACCGCTCGGCTTGCTCGGCGGCTATATCATCAAGCTGATCTACAGCCGATACAACGATATCCCGTATCAGTTCCCGTGGCAGGCGATTTTGATCTCTATCGCCGCCGTCGGACTGGCGGTGTGGATGATCATGCGCTACTCCATCGCCAAGGTGCAAGAGCAAAACATCATTGAAACCATAAGGAATGAGAATATATGAAACTATTGCTTATCGAGGATAACAAGGCGATCGCCAAGGGACTGGCGTTTTCGCTGCAAAGCGCGGGCTATGAAACGGCGCTCTGCCACAGCTGCGAGGAGGCTTACGCCGTGATCGGCGGCGATTACGCGGTGATGATCATTGACATTTCGCTGCCCGACGGCAACGGCTTTGAGCTGTACCAAGACATTCGCCGCGTCAATCAGGCGCCGGTCATCTTCCTGACCGCGCTCGACGACGAGGACAGCATCGTGAAGGGATTCGACCTCGGCGCGGAGGATTACATCACCAAGCCGTTTTCCACGCGCGAGCTGATCGCCCGCGTCAAGCGCCTGACGCGCAAGAGCGAGAGCACCGTCACCGTCGGCGACCTCACCCTTGACCTCGATAAGCAGGCGGTTTTCAAAAACGGCGAAAAGGTGGAGCTGACCGCGCTGGAGTACCGTATCTGCTCTCTGCTCATGCAGAATCACGGCGCGGTCGTCACGCGCGAGATGATATTCGAAAAAATCTGGGATATCGCCGGCAACTACGTCAACGACAACACGCTGTCGGTGTATATCCGCCGCATCCGGCAAAAGCTCGGCACCGACCAGCTCAAAACCGTCAAGGGCGCAGGCTACAGAATGGAGGACGTATGAAAACAGAAAAGCGGTTTGTCATTCTCTTTGCGGCAGTGATCGCCGCCTGCTGCGCGCTGTGCGTTTTCTGCACTGTGATGACGTTGAGTCACCTGCGGCAAGGCAACAACGCCGCTGTCACGCAGCTGATCGCCAATCTGCGCGCGCACGAACCGGACATCACCGACGCGGAGATCATGCAGATCCTCAACGCGGAGGAAAACACCCTCGACGCCGAAACGCTGCTGTGTGCTTACGGCGTTTCGGGGGACGACTGGACGGTGAAAAGCAGCCGGACGGACAGCGCGGCGACCGTCGCGGTTTCGTCCGTTGTATGTCTGCTTTGCGGCGTTTCCTGCTTGGGTGTATTCGCGGTTTACAAGCGCCGTCAGCGCAAGCGGCTGGACAAGCTGATCAACTACCTCGCCGCCATTAACGACGGAAACTACGATCTGGCGCTTGACAACAACAGCGAGACTGCCGACTCGCGCCTGCAAAATGAGATCTACAAAACCACCGTCACCCTGCGCGAAGCGGCGCAGCAGTCGGCGGAGAGCCGCGAGAAGCTCAAAACCGCGCTCTCCGATATTTCCCACCAGCTCAAAACGCCGCTGACCTCCGTTATCATCACGACAGAGAACCTGCTCGACAATCCGGAACTGCCGCTTGAGCTGCGGCAGGAATTTCTGCGCGATATCTATCATTCCTCAAACCATATCAGCTTTCTGGTGCAGTCGCTCTTAACGCTCTCCAAGCTCGACGCGGACTCGATCGTTCTCAAAAGAAAGCCGGAACCGCTCGGCGAAGTTTTCTCGGAGGTCACGCAAAACATCGCCGTTTTAGCCGAACTGAAAGGCGTTTCCGTCACGGCAGACGATAACGGCGTTGCCCTTGACTGCGACAAAAAATGGCTCTGCGAAGCCCTTTCCAACATCGCCAAAAACTGCGTGGAGCACACAGACGAGGGCGGCGAGGTCAGGCTCACCGCCGAGCGCAATCCGGTCTACACTACCATCACCGTATCCGACAACGGACAGGGCATTGCTCCCGAGGAATTACCGCACATCTTCGAGCGCTTCTACCGCGGCAAAAACGCCGCCGACGACAGCGTGGGCATCGGGCTTGCCCTTTCCAAAACGATCATCGAAAAAGCAGGCGGTACCATCCGCGTTGACTCCGAGACCGGAAAGGGCAGTGCCTTTACGATCAGGTTTTTTCAAAGCGGAGAAATAGCCTAATCTCTGTTGACTTTTTGAAGCATTGCCTAACTTTGCTAATCTTTTAACAATCGTCTGTTTTGTTGATATATGGTGGTGAAAATTTGCTAAAATCGTGATAAAAAAATAGTTTTTTTTGTCTTATCCTCTTGATTATTGAAACATAGATATGCTATAATAATGCATAGCTACGGAATGAATATTTATTCCGTCGATAATTATTCTATCTTTTGATTGGAGGAACCAAAATGAGCAGACCGGCAACAGGTTATCCGTCAGTTGATAAACCTTGGCTTCAATTTTATACCGACAAAATGATCAACACACCTATCCCCAAATGCAGTGTGTATGAGTTTCTATACAACAATAACAAGGATTATCCTCAGCAGATCGCGATCAACTATCTCGGCAGAGAGATCACCTATGCCGAGTTGTTCAAGAACATCGACGCGACGACGGCTGCGCTGACCGCGCTGGGCGTAAAGGAAGGCGATATCGTCACCGTAGGACTTCCGAGTATTCCCGAGGCGCTTTATCTGGTGTATGCTATCAACCGGATCGGCGCTGTTTCCAATATGATCCACCCGCTTGCCGGCGAGCAGGAACTTGTTTTCTATCTCAACGAGGTCAAAAGCAAGTTCGCATTCCTCTTTGACGCAACCTATAAAATCGTAAAGCCGTCTCTTAACAAAACCTCCGTGACCCGTGCGGTCATCATCACGGCAGGCGAATCCCTTCCCTTGGGACTCAAGCAGTTGTTTTTCCTCAAGAACAAGAGGATGGATCTCTCCGACAACAGCAAAACGCTCTGGTGGCAGAATTTCCTCAAGATGGGCAAGGGCGTCAAGTTCACCGAATACAAAAGAGATCCGGACGGTATGGCGCTGATCTCCCACACCGGCGGCACCACCGGCGAGCCCAAGGGCGTTATGTGCTCCGACAATAACATCAACTTTGAGATTATGCAGATGGGACTTATGCTGGAAATGCAGAGGCAGGAGACGCAGATGGCAGTGCTGCCGCCGTTCATCAACTACAGTCTCATCAACTCCATGCTGGAGCCGATCGGTTTGGGACAGAAGTGCGTTCTCATTCCCAAATACGAGCCGGATAAATTCTTTGAATATGCCAAAAAGTACAGACCGAACATCATCGCGACGATCCCGCCGTATCTGGAAGCGATGCTCACCGCTCCGGAACGCAAAAACGCCGATCTTTCCTTCATCAGACTCTCCGCTTACGGCGGCGAGGCGATGGATCCCCAGAACGAAAAAGCGGTCAACGAGCTGTATGAGCAGTGCCATGTGCAGAACAAGCTCGGCAAGGGCATCGGCATGACCGAATTGATGGGTGCTTCCACCTTTACGATGCCCGGACTGGACATGGGCGAAGGTGACCTCGGCGTTCCGCTGCAGCTTTCCAACTGCAAGATCATCGACACCGAGACGCATAAGGAACTCGGCTATAACAAGGAAGGCGAGGTCTGCTTTGCAGGTCCCTGCGTCATGCTCGGTTACTATCACAACAAACAGGCGACTGAGGAGCTCGTCAGAGTCCATAAGGATGGCATTCGCTGGATCCATACGGGCGATCTCGGCAAGCTCGACGAAAAGGGCAGACTCCATCTCACCGGTCGTATCAAGCGCATCATTATGACAAAGGGCAAGGACGGCGTGATCACCAAGCTGTTCCCCGACCGTATCGAAAAGGTAGTCAACACGCACGAAGCCGTTTCGCTCAGCTGCGTGATCAGCGTTCCCGACGAGGTCAGAGTCAACTATCCCAAGGCGTTTGTCGAGCTCAAGCCCGGCTTTACCGGTTCCGCGCAGCTTTCGGAGGAGATCAGAAAATACTGTCATAATTTCCTGCCCGATTACATGATTCCCGAAGAGGTGGATTTTGTCGACGAGCTTCCGCGCACGTCAAGAGGCAAGGTCGATTTCCGTGCCCTTGAAAAGCTTCAGGAAGAGAAAACTAAGTAAGTCAACGAAGCTATTCTGCAATAATATCATTAACAAAGAACACGCAAACTGATGCTTAAACAGTTTGCGTGCTTTTTTGTCATATTCATTTGTTGTCACTGACAGCGTCCTTCATTTTGCGGACGTATTCGCCGATGTGCTCCGGCGCGTCCTTGCCGTATTGTTCCAAAAGGCGGACGATTGCGGAGCCGACGATCGCGCCGTCGGCAAGCCCTGCCATCTTCTTTGCCTGTTCGGGCGTCGAGATACCAAAGCCGATCGCGCAGGGAACGTCGGTGTTCTCGCGGATCACCTTGACAATCGCGCCGAGGTCAGTGGTGATCTCGCTGCGAACGCCGGTCACGCCGAGACTGGAAACCAGATAAATAAATCCTTCCGCTTCTTTGGCGATCATGCCGATACGGTTTTCGGAGGTCGGCGCGATCAGAGAGATCAGGTCTACCTCGTAACGGCGGCAAATATCAGAGAATTCCTCTTTTTCCTCAAACGGAATGTCGGGCAAAATCAAGCCGTCAATGCCGATCTCGCGGCAGGTCGAAATGAATTCCTCCGCGCCGTAGGAAAAGACCACGTTCGCGTAGGTCATAAAGACCATCGGCACGGTAACGTCTTTTCTGAGTTCGCGCACAAGGTCAAAGATCTTATCGGTATCCACGCCGCCTTGGAGCGCGCGGATATTTGCCGCCTGGATCACGGGACCTTCCGCTGTCGGATCGGAAAACGGAATGCCGAGTTCGATCAGATCCGCGCCGTTTTGCGCCATAGCGCGGACAGCCGCCGCCGTCGTTTCCGGATCGGGGTCGCCGCAGGTGATGAACGGAATGAACGCCTTGCCGTTTTGGAATGCCTTTGCGATATTACTCATAAATATCCTCCCCTCTGTAACGCGCGATCGCCGCGCAGTCCTTGTCGCCTCTGCCGGAGATCGTGATCACGATGATCTGATCCTTGCCGAGCGTCGGCGCGAGCTTCATGGCATGAGCGACCGCGTGAGCGGATTCGATCGCAGGAATGATGCCCTCGGTTTTTGAGAGATACTCAAAGGCGTTGACCGCTTCATCGTCGGTAATGGCGACATATTCCGCTCTGCCGATATCGTAAAGATGCGCGTGCTCGGGACCTACGCCGGGATAATCCAGTCCTGCCGAGATGGAGTAGACCGGCGCGATCTGTCCGTGCTTGTCCTGACAAAAATAGGATTTCATGCCGTGGAAGATTCCCAGTCTGCCGGTGGAGATCGTGGCGGCTGTCTCGAAGGTGTCGATACCGCGTCCTGCCGCCTCGCAGCCGATCAGGCGCACGTCCTTGTCCTCAATGAAGTGATAAAAGCTGCCGATCGCGTTGGAACCGCCGCCGACGCAGGCGATCACCGCGTCGGGCAATCTGCCTTCCTTTTCGAGCATTTGCGCCTTGATCTCCTTGGAGATCACCGCCTGAAAATCGCGGACAATGGTAGGGAAGGGGTGAGGTCCCATGACGGAGCCGAGACAGTAGTGGGTGTCGCTGATGCGGTTTGTCCATTCGCGCATCGCCTCGCTCACCGCGTCCTTCAGCGTCCTTGTGCCGCTCTTGACCGCTACGACCTCTGCGCCGAGCAGTTTCATCCGATAGACGTTGAGCGCTTGACGAATGGTGTCCTCCTCGCCCATAAACACTACGCATTCCATGTTGAGCAGCGCCGCTGCGGTAGCGGTGGCTACGCCGTGCTGACCTGCGCCGGTCTCCGCGATCAGCCGCGTTTTGCCCATCTTTTTGGCGAGCAGCGCCTGACCGAGCACATTGTTGATCTTATGCGCGCCGGTGTGATTGAGATCCTCGCGTTTGAGATAGATCTTTGCGCCGCCCAGATCCTCCATCATGCGTTTGGCGTAATAAAGACGTGAAGGACGATTGGCGTATTCGTTGAAAAGCTCCGTCAGCTCGCGGTTGAATTCCGGATCGTTTTTGTAGTGATCATACGCTTCTTCCAGCTCGATCACGGCATTCATCAGCGTTTCGGGGATATACTGTCCGCCGTGGATACCGAAGCGTCCTTTTGGATTGGTCATTCTGTTTCTTCCTTTCTAGCTGCCGCGGCAAATGCTGCCATTTTTTGCTTGTCCTTCAATCCGTCTGTTTCGATTCCCGTGCTCACGTCAAGCGCGAACGGATGCAGTCTGCGCATTGCGTCGGTCACATTGTCCGGGGTAAGCCCTCCGGCGAGAAAATACGGCTTCTTGAAATCCTCAACGAGCGCCCAGTCAAAGGTCTTGCCCTCGCCCGTGCCTGCGTCCAGGATGATGAAATCCGCCATCGTTTGTTCGGCTGCAGCAACGTCTGTCTCGCTGTGGATCCGGAACGCCTTGATCACCGGCTTTCCGGTTTCTACTTGTATGCGTTCGATGTATTCCGGGCTTTCATCCCCGTGAAGCTGCGCCGCGTCGATAATGCCGAGGTTCAGCAGGGAGATCACCTGATCGATATCCTCGTTCAGAAACACGCCGACCGCTTTGATATCCTTGTTCAGTAAATTCTTCAAATCGACCGCCTGCTTGTAGCTGACGCGCCGTTTGCTGTTCGGCGCGAATACAAAGCCGACGTAATCGGGCTTGATCTCGTTGGCGGCTTCTATGTCGCACGGACGGGTGAGTCCGCAAAATTTGATTCTAATCATTCTATACCCCTTAATTCCTTCAATGTTTTCTTTTTGTCTGCGGCTTTCATCAGCGTTTCGCCGACCAGCACCGCGTCAGCGCCGATCTCGCGCAATATTTGTACGTCCTCCGGCGTTTTCACGCCGCTCTCGGAGACAAACAGCACGTCCTTGGGTATCAACTTTCTGAGTCGTCGGCTGTTTTCGGTGTCAACGGAAAAATCCTTCAGGTTTCGGTTGTTCACGCCGACGATCCTTGCGCCGCAGTTCAGCGCCGTTTTCACCTCGGCTTCGTCGTGCGCTTCCACAAGCGCCGAAAGTCCGAGCGCGTCGCAGATTTTAATATATTCCTTGATCTGATTTTCGCTCAGTATCGAGCAGATCAGCAGAACCGCCTTCGCGCCGAGACACTTTGCCTCGTAAATCATATATTCGTCCACGGTGAAATCCTTGCGCAGACACGGAATCCCGACCGTCTGCGCGATCTCCTGCAAATATCGGTCGTCGCCCAAAAACCATTTGGGCTCCGTCAGCACCGAAATACAGTCCGCGCCGGCGGCTTCATATTCCCCGGCGATTTGAAGATAGGGGAAATCCTCGGCGATAACGCCCTT
>CAMKSB010000012.1 GCA_946415335.1 uncultured Clostridia bacterium | reverse complement strand
ACCAACGACCTCACCCAGATGACCTTCGGCTTCTCCAGAGACGACGCAGGCAAGTTCCTCAACGCTTACTACGACACCAAGATCTTTGAGAACGATCCCTTCGCTAAGCTCGACCAGACCGGCGTTGGCAAGCTCATGGAAATGGCGATCAAGCTCGGCAAGCCCGTTAATCCCAACCTCCACGTTGGTATCTGCGGCGAGCACGGCGGCGATCCCTCCTCTGTAGAGTTCTGCCATAAGATCGGCCTCGACTATGTATCCTGCTCACCCTTCCGCGTTCCGATCGCGAGACTGGCTGCTGCGCAGGCTGCTATCGCTAACAAGTAATTATCATTCCGATAATCCTATAGCAACAAACGGCTCCGTCTGCTTTTGCAGGCGGAGCTTTTTGTTTTCCTCTTGTGTTTCCGTTCAGAATATGCTATAATGTTATATTATAAACAAAGAGGAGTGTTTATTTATGAAGAAATACTTCAAACAGTTGATCGCCGTCATCGGCAGCATGGCGCTGTCGATCGCGATCCTGACCGCCATGACCGCCAACGCGGCGTCTGCCGGTCAGCTGATCGCCGGGCTCACCAATCCGGACGGCTCGCCCTATACCGAACCGCTGACGAATCCCGACGGTTCCCCCTATGAAGAGGAAGAAACGTATCCGCCCACGGAATGCGTTGACCCGTATTATCTCTACGACGTGGTGATGTGCCAGCCGGCGATCGACGCGACAGCAACCACCACCTATTACCTGAGCTTTCTGCCCGACGACGGTGACTACAACACCGTGACCATTCCCAATCTCCCCGCCTCTGAATATCCCTATGAGTTCAAGGTACACCGTTCCATGTGGCTGATGCCTGCCGACGACTGGATCGGCGACGAAAACGGCAACAATATCGGCTTTTACAAGCGCACCGACGGCGCCGTCACGATCGGCTATGATGAATCGACCGATCATATTTGGGTATCGGGCGAGGGCGTCGAGATGGTGCAGGTCTATCACAGCCTGCCCGACAACAGCTACAATCCCACCCATCCGGCGACTTATCCGGTCGAAACCACTGCTCCCGTTGGGGAGCTGACGACCGAGCCGGCAACGACCGAGCCGTTCACTGTGCTGAAAAAGGGCGACGCCGACGGCAACGGCAGCGTGACCATCGCGGACGCGACGGCTATTCAGATGGCAGCCGCGGAGCTGATCTCCCTCACCGACGCGCAGCGCACAGCCGCTGACGTCAACAAGGACGGCACGGTCGACGTCCGTGACGCCACCATGATCCAGCAGTTCCTCGTTGAGCTTATTCCCGGTTTCGATTAAACAACCCGATACATACAACAACACCCCGGAGAATCAACTCCGGGGTGTTCGTTTATCCGATGAATTTACTATTTTCCCATCTGCCGGATTGTATGGTACCGTCCGGATAGGTCATGGTGCCGTTACCTTCAAGTTGACCATTTACGAAGTCGCCCTCATAACGCCTGCCGTCTTTCCAGACCAAAACGCCCTTGCCGGTGAATTTTCCATCAACAAAATCGCCCTCATAGCGGCCGCCGTTTGCCCAGACAAAAACGCCTTTGCCGGTGCGTTTTCCGTAAACAAAATCGCCCTCATAACGATTGCCGTTTTTCCATATTTTGCCTTTACCGTTGAAATAACCATCTACAAAACCGCCTTCATAGCGGCCGCCGTTTGCCCAGACAAAAACGCCCTTGCCGGTGCGTTTGTCGTCAACAAAATCACCCTCATAGCGGTTGCCGCTTGCCCAGGCACAAACGCCCTTGCCGGTGCGTTTGCCGTCAACAAAATCGCCCTCATAACAGTCGCCGTTTGCCCAGACTTTGACTCCTTTACCGTTGAAATGACCATCTACAAAATCGCCCTCATAACGGTCGCCGTTTGCCCAGACAAAAACGCCCTTGCCGGTGCGTTTGCCGTCAACAAAATCACCCTCATAGCGGTTGCCGTTTGTCCAGAACAAAACGCCCTTGCCGGTGAGTTTTCCGTCAACAAAATCCCCCTCATACCGTTCGCCGTTTGCCCAGACATAAACGCCCTTGCCGGTGTGTTTGCCGTCAACAAAATCACCCTCATAGCGGTCGCCCTCATATGGACCGCTTGTCCAAACACAGACGCCCTTGCCGGTGCATTTGCCGTCAACGACTTCGCCTTCATAATAGCCGTTGTCAAACTCTATTCTCTCTGTCTTTCCAACGACAGGTCTTTTGGGCGAAGCCGGAGCACCAATATCGTCATCGCGGTTGCGTATGATCATGGGAGCTTCCATCAGCCTTTCGTAAAAACGATCCTGGTTGCTGTATTGGTGCTGATAAATCGCCTGAATGCGATTCAGCCGCATCGCCATGCCTCTGGGAAGCTTGGTCGGCTCCAGATAAACCAGAATACGCTCCTTCAGCAGATCGCGGGCATAGTCCAACTCGTCCTTGCAGTTTTCCGAATCGATGTAGTTGGGTGACAGAAACGCCAGCATACAGTCACAAGCCTCGACATGCGCGGCAATACGTTCAGCCCATTCGGTACCGGGATCGATTCCCTCGTCATACCACATGCGGCATTTCATCTGCGCCATCCGTTCCAGAATCGGCATCACGCGTTCCATGTCACGGTGCGCGTAGCTGATAAAAATAAAGGGCTTTTCTCCTTTGTAAGGCGCAACAAACACAAGACCACCTCATTGCACATTTTTCTTATAAATTGATTTAATTTTACCATATTTTACACATAAAAGTCAACAAAAAACTCCCCGGAAAACCGGGGAGCCGTGCATGTCATCAGTATACGATAACGGGTGTGCCGTAATCGGAATTGTTGTAGATGGTTCTGACCGCGTTATACGGGGTATTGATGCAGCCGTGGGAACCATTGCCCTTGTAGATCGTGCCGCCGAAGCTGGAGCGCCAGCTTGCGTCATGGATGCCGCAGCCGCCGCAGAATGCCATCCAGTAATCGACCGGGCTTGCGTAGCCGGGGCCGTAGAGCACGGTGTTTCTAGCGCGGGAATAAATGCTGAAATAGCCGTAAGGCGTGTTGCACTCGCCGTCGTCGTTACCGGTGACGACCGGAGTATCGACAACCAGCTTGTTGTTCTTGTAGAACCACATGTGCTGACGCGCGATGTTGACCTCGATGTAGGTGGAATAGACGGTCTGACCGTACATTTTGTCGCTGACATAAACGCTCTTGGTGATGGTGGTACCGGTTACGGCGGGAGTGTCGGGCGTCTTTTTGTAGATCGGGTAAACGCGGAAGTAGACCGTTCTGCAGCCGGGGAGCTTGCCGGTCATCATGCTCGTGCCGGTAGTGGAGCCGACATAAGTATAGGTTTGCGCGTTGGGATTGGTGGAATAGTAAACGTCGTATCTGGTCGCGCAGAACACCTTGTTCCAGGAGAGGAAGCCTCTGTAGAACTCAGAGTAAACCGAGAAATTCGCGGTGTGCATACCGGCAAGGCACTGAATGCGCTTGGAGCCGCTGTGGTAAACAGCGCCGTTGGGGAGCTGCTTGTAGGCGACGACGTTGTAGGTGTAGATCTTGCCCTTGACAGTGGAGGTGTCCTTGAAGCTCGTGGTGTTGGCGCTGAGCGTCTTGTAGAGCGTCTCGGCAGCGCCGTGAACGCCGCGGTAGATCTTGTAGCCGGAAGCGCCGGCAACGGGCTGCCAGCTGATGATGGGCTGAACCTCGGAGCTGACGCGTCCGAGACCGGTCACGATCGCCGCCTGGGTACCGGTCTGCATGGTGACGACGGTGCCATTGATGCGCTCGCCCTTAAAGACGGTATAGGGGATCACGCGGATCTGGTAAGCGGAGGTGGGCGTCAGGTTCTTGAAGGTGTAGGAGGTCGCGGTGGTATCCGTCACCTTGGTGAAGTTGGAAGTGCTCTCGTTCTTGCACAGATAGAGCGCATAGCCGGTCGCCCCGGGCGCCGGGTTCCACGCAACGGAGATCAGGTTGGTCTCATAGCTGGTCTTGTGCATGTTGGAAATGCTGCCGACAACGGGCTTCGCCTCGGTAGGCGCTTCGGTAGCCGGTTCGGTGACGGGCGCGGTGGTATCAGGCTCGGTCGCAGGCTGGGTGGAAGGCTCCTCGGTAGCGCCGACAGGCTCAACCGTCTCAGTCGCGGCCTCCGTGGTCTCCGTCTCGGCGGATGCGGTTATTGCGGCGGTCGCCGTCAGCACGGTCAGCGCTGCCAGCATCGCGGCAAGAAAGCGTTTGGTTTTTTTCATTTTCATCCCTCTTTACTGTTTTCGGCGGATCATCCGTCCTGCCGATAATTTTACATAGGTTCACCGGAAAAATCAAGAAAATTCTGTCAGTAAAACTCCGGTACTATCATTATACTAAAATCGCGCTTTTTTTCAAGACAAAAGCGCGATTTCAAAGGTTACAATCTTATCATATTTTCAGTTGCGCTTGCGCGCAGTTGTCAGTTGGTAAAATCGGTACAAAGAAAACATCGGATTCACGTTTCTGCCTTCCGGAATACCAATAACTGATAACTAATAACTATCAACTAACAACTATCAAATATACACTCTCTCCTGTACGTGCGTAAACAGATACAGGGTAAGCACCGCGAAGGGTACGATCGTCAGGATCCTGATCCAGAGCAGGACGCGGCAGCGCTTTTCGGCGTTGACCTTGAGGGTATATTTCTCGTCGGGATGGTTGAACACCAGCAGCAGGATACCGCAGATGACCGCCACTGCCGAGAACATCGGCCGGAAGAAAACCAGCGTCGGGAACTTCTCCGCCAAAAACAGGTCGGTGCGCATATACTTGCTTTGGTCGTCGTATTCGACGTAATAGCCGAGCAGCCTCTGGAACACGGATCTGTTGACAAAGCCCAGATTGAACATAATGGAGCTGCGCAGGATCAGCTGCATCATCAGCGCGAACTGCATCGCAACGTCGAGGATGGAGGTATAGAACACCATCTTCTCGTTCTGTACCATCATGATGTAGAGGAAGGGCACCAAGATATCCACGCGGTAGAAGGAGAACGGCGAGAACATCAGGTAGCTCATATAGGTGAGGTTGATGACGTAGATCGCGTATTTGGCGACGCGGTTGTGGTCGGTTCTGAGCGAATCCCAGGAGAAATCGCGCGAGTAGGAATAGATATAGATCAGCACCAGACAAATCGCGAACAGCGAGATCTGTCCGAAGGAGGTCGAGATGTTCTTCGGGAACATCTCCTCGAGCATTTCCTTGGCAGGACCGGAATTCATGGATTCGGAGTAGCCGGGAGCGCCCATAAAGAGCAGCTTCTGACCGACCAGACCGACCAGGCTGAGCGCCGCTTTGCCGATGATCTTGAGGATATTCTTCTCAAAGAGCACCAGCACCGCCAGAAACGGCAGCAGGAAGAACGGCTTGATCGCAATGGCGAGCGCCGACCAGAAGATGAACCAGCCTGTGCGCTTTTTGAGCAGGCAGTAGACCGCGATGACCGACGCGAGTATCATGAAGATCTCGTTCTGACCGGAATAGCAGACGGAGAGATAGAGATACAAAGAACTGGCGGACAGGAACATCGCCCAGATGCTCTTGGTCTTGTCGCCGGTGATGAGCATGGTGATCTTCTTGGTGAAAATCAGCATCACGACGCTGAGCAGCACCAGAAACAGCTTGGAATACGCGAGCATCCACGCCGAATCGACGATCGCCCTGCCGTTGAAGCGCTCGATCAGAAAGAGCGGGAAGTTCCAGATCGACCAAGGCAGCACCGAGAGCAGCTCGCTGCCCATGTGCGCGTGATGGACGTGCCAGACGTTCTGCGCGGTGTAGGCGTAGAGGTCGCGCGGATGGCCGTTGAAGAGGACGTGCCACACGTTGACCGACCACTGCGTCAGGCTCTGCAGATCCCAGGTGCTGGACGTCAGAAAGATGAACGCGCCCGTCGCGATCGCCAAAATCCATTCCGCCAGGAAGATCTTGTCCGAACGGTATTTTTCTTGTAAAGATTTGATAAATGTCATAGTATACTCCAACTTTTTTCCTATCCCCCGAAGATCATGCCGCCGAGGGAGAAGAAGAGGATGCCGAAGATGATCAGCGCCATGCCGATGACCTTCTTTTTGGTGAAGCGTTCCTTGAGCACAAAGTAGCCGAGCACCGCCACGAAGATATAGCCGGTGCTTTCGAGGATGGGTCCCGAGGAAAGCGGCACGTATTTATAGGCGAACACGGTGATCAGCGTCGCCAGAAAGAACAGCCCGTAGGCGATGATGACCGTCGGGTTGAGGTATTCCCTGATTTTGCTATCGTAGGTTTTGTTCGCGCTTTTTTTGAGCATGATCTGCGAGATGGAAGAAATCAGCACAGAGAGCACAAAAATACCCGAAAATATCACTTGCAGCATTTCGTTACTCATCGTCCGACACCACCAATACCACGCCGGCGAAAATGATGATTGAGCCGACAATCATATACCATTTGATCTGCTCGCCGAAGAACAGCGCGCCCCAGAGCATACCCCAGACAATGACGACCGCCTTGTTGGAAAAGGCGGTGGTAAGGGGCATTTTTTTGAGCACCTGCTGCCAGAGGATGGCGTAAACGCCGAGCACGACGATCACCAGTCCGTAGAACAGGATGAAGGGCAGCGAGAGAAAGGGCTGCTGGGAAGCGAGCTTTGAGAACACGCTGCAGAAGGAATAGAGCAGCAATATCGCGTGCAGCAGCACGAACGCCTTCCAGTCGAAGGAAAATTTATCTTTGAGCTTCATCACGGTCATCTCCATAGCAGACGGTGTTGCGGATCACGTACTGCGGCGAGTTGTTCATGCTGATGTAGATCCTGCCGACGTACTCGCCGATCATGCCGAGCAGGAGCATGATCATGCCGCCGATAAAGAGCATGGCAGCCATGGTGGAACTGTAGCCCAGCGGCGCCTGCGGATTGACGATCTTGTTGATGATGATGTACAAGCCGTAGATAAAGCCGACCACGGCGGTCAGTACGCCGACGATGGTGGCGATGCGCAGCGGCTTGACCGAGAAGGAGGTAAAGCCGTTTACCCACAAAAGCAGCAGCTTGCGCAGGCTGTAGCCGCTCTCGCCTTCAATGCGGTCGCGGTGGTCGATCTCGACGTTGCAGACCTTGTTGGTCGTGCGGATCAGCAGACCGCTGATATAGGGATAAGGATTGCGGTAGCGCAGCACCTCGTCCACCACAAAGCGCTTGCAGGCGAAGTAGCTCATGATCTTGAGCTCCTTGGGCTTGTTGATCAGCCATTGCGCCATCTTGTCGTTGACCTTGCTGCCGAAGTTGCGGAAGCCGGAGTGATGCTTGTTTTTATACTCGGCGAACACGAGGTCGTACTCGCCGATCTTGTCGATCAGGCGGAACATCTCATTCGCCGGTGTCTGTCCGTCGTCGTCGAGGCAGACCACGATATCGCCGCGGACAAAGTGGAAACCCGCCATGATCGCGGAATGCTGTCCGAAGTTGCTCGCAAGGTTGACGCCGAGCAACTTGGGATTCTCGCGGCAGAGCGCCTCGATGCTGCTCATCACATTGTCGGGAGAGCTGTCGTTGACAAGGATGATCTCATAATCATAGCCGCCGTGAGCGGTCACGGTGTCGACGATCTCCTTGACGACGATCGGAATGGTCTTTTCCGAGCGGTAGCAGGGGATGACAAATGAAATCTTTTCCATCTTACTTCTTCCATTCCTTCCTGAGAATCGCCATGAACACCATGTCATAGCCTACGCCGTCGATCATCACGTCGTCGCGGAAGGTGCCTTCCACCTGAAAACCGGCGTTCTTGTAGCTGTTGATCGCGATCTCGTTGTCGGCAAAGACGCGCAGGAACACGCGGTTCATGCCGAGCTCTTCAAAGGCGTATTCGAGCGCCAGCTGCGCTGCGCGTGAGCCGATGCCCTTGCCGCGGCAGGCGTCCTCGCCGATGAAAATGCCGTATTCGCACTTGCGGTTGTCGCGGTCGATATCGCGCAGATAGACCGAGCCGACCTCCTCGCCGGTCTCGGTATCGGTGATCATGAACTGCGCCACGTCGCCAGTCTGCACGCGGTTGTGAAACCAGTTCAGATGCGCTTCCTCGGTCAGCGGCGTGCGGTAGATAAAGTGTTCGACCACCGAAGGCGTGTTGCGCCATTTGACGATTTTAGGGGTATCCGCCTCTGTGATCGGACGGATGGAAACGTTCATATTCATAGATTATCCCTTGTAGAATTCAATGACCTTTTCAATCACCTTGTCGCTGTCCGCGTCGGTGAGGTTGTAGTACATCGGCAGTCTGAGCAGGCGCTCGCTTTCCTTGGTGGTGAACTTGTCCTCGCCGTGGAATTCGCCGAAGCGCTTGCCGGCAGGCGCGTTGTGCAGCGGGATGTAGTGGAACACCGCCAGGATGCCGTTCTGCTTGAGGAAGGAGATCAGACGGGTTCTCTCCTCGATATTTCTCGCCTTGAGGTAGAACATGTGCGCGTTGTGTCTGCACTCAGCCGGGATCACCGGGCGCTGCACATAGCCGTCGTTTTCAATGCCCTCAAACGCCTTGTAATACTTGTCCCAGGTCGCGAGGCGGTTGTTGTTGATCATATCCGCCTCCTGAAGCTGCGCCCAGAGGTAAGCGGCGTTCATGTCGCTGGGCAGATAGGAGGAGCCGTGGTTCACCCAGGTGTACTTGTCGATCTGACCGCGCAGGAACACGCTGCGGTTGGTGCCCTTTTCGCGGATGATCTCGGCGTTCTCGATCTGCGCCGGATCCTTGATCAGCAGCGCGCCGCCTTCGCCCATGCTGTAGTTCTTGGTCTCGTGGAAGGAATAGCAGCCGTAGTCGCCGATCGCGCCGAGCGCCTGTCCCTTGTACTCGCCCATCACGCCCTGCGCCGCGTCCTCAACGACCTTGAGGTTATGGCGCTTGGCGATTTCGAGGATAGTGTCCATCTCGCAGCCAACGCCGGCATAGTGAACCGGAACGATCGCCTTGGTCTTGTCGGTGATCGCGTCCTCAATGAGCTTTTCGTCGATGTTCATGGTGTCGGGACGGATGTCGACAAAGACGATCTTCGCGCCTCTGAGCACGAACGCGTCGGCGGTGGAAACAAAGGTGAACGAAGGCATGATCACCTCGTCGCCGGGCTTGATCTCGAGCAGGAGCGCCGCCATTTCCAGCGAATGGGTGCAGGAGGTGGTCAGCAGCGCCTTGGCAGTGCCGGTTTTCTCCTCGATCCACTGGTTGCAGTACTTGGTAAACTGACCGTCGCCGCAGATCTTCTGCGCCTGAACAGCCTCCTTGATGTAATCCATTTCGGTTCCCAAAAACGGGGGTACATTAAACGGTATCATGTGGTTCCCTTTCTTTTATACTGGTAAAAATTTTCATACAGTTTCATTATATTATACACGCACTCAAAAGTCAACATTTGCCGCATAAAACCGCGCTTTTCACCGCTTGACGGAGAGAAAAAAATTCGCGCTCATTTTCATGGATTTTTGTGCGCTTTTATTGCAGAAAAAACGCAAACCCCGGCGCGATCCAACGAATCACACCGGGGTTTTATGATTTTTGATAATTTTTCTATTGAAAAAGGGGGAAAATTCTATGTTCAGTTTTCAGTTATCAGTTATCAGTTGTTAGTTTTTGACATATCGGCAAGGCTTCGACTTGAATCCGACGATTCCTTTATTCCGACTTTGCCAACTCACAACTAATAACTGCGCCAAAGGCGCCGCTGCTACCGATACGTCATGATCCTGTCCGCGTGAACCGGGAGCACCTTGTCCATCAGGCGTTCGAGGCTCTTTCTCTCCGCTTCGGTCGTAGGATCGAGGGTGGTGATGTAAATGGTGGTCGGGCGGTAGGTCACGTCGACCTCGCAGCGGGAAGATACCGCGCATTCCAGCAGACGGAGAAGGCTCGCTTCATTTCTGGCTCCTTCCACATCCCGACTGAGCGTCAGCTGGCGTTCGCGGCGTTTTGCGACGGTCTCGCCGTCGTGAACGGCGCCGATAAAGCGCTCGCGGTTTTCCAGCCCGTAGCTTTCGGCGGTCTCGATGAACGCCTCGCGGAGCAGCTCGTCCAGCGCGTCATAGAGCCGGTCGAGCTCCTCGCCGTAGACCGTCAGCTCCAGATCGAGCGCGTCGCCGCTGTCGAGGCGGTACAGACCGAGCGGCTGCAGCTTTTGCTTCATGCTCTGGTACGCCGTCATGATTGGATCACTCCGATCGTCACGTCGCCGGGCAAAAAGCAGGTAGAGCCGCCGGCGACCATATCGCTCATGGTCATCTCGTATTCGTAGTTGTCGATACAGCCGGTTTCCAGCAGATGCTTTCCGAGCGCCGACAGGCAGAACCTGCCGCCGATGGGGATGGAATAGATATACTGCTCAAACGCGCCGGTCAGCAGCACGGTCACGTCCTCCATGGTAAAACCGATACGCGGCGTGACGTAGATATCCAGATCGAGCAGCTGGGTGATGGCTTTTCCGGCGTCGATCCTCGCGCCGAGACAGCCCTGCTCCGTCACCACGCGCCTGACCTCGGCGAGCACCTCGTCCGAGACGGCGCCGGTGCTGCCGTGGACAAAGACCTTGGCGGTGCCGTCGCCGTTGAAGCGGCTGACAACGCCGGCTTTTTCCACGCCGTCCACCGAGAGCGCCAGCTGACAATAGAACGCGGCGTTCATGCCGTTGGGCGGCGCGAGCATGTTCTCGCGGAGCCGTTCGCGCAGGGCAGTGTCGTCCTCCTCGTCCCTTCCGCCGCGAAAGGCGGCAGCGTTGGTGACATGGCTGATTGCCGACGGCACGCTGACGAACACCGTCGCCATGCCGGTGAGGACGTTGCCGCTGTAACCGCTGAGCTCCGCCTCGGCAGGCACCGCGACGGAATAATTCGCCGCCGGAAGCGACGCGTCCTCGGTGGTGACCAGCCTGACCGGGATCTCGCTGTCCGTCGCGACAACGGTACCGGCAGGGATCGTCAGGGTATAACTCAGCGGCGTATCCACCGAAAAGGTGAGCCTGCCCTTCGCCTTTGCCGCCGGACGGCGCTCCATGCCGCGCTGACGCGCGAGATGGTCGAGATATTCCCCGGCGGCGGTCTCCGGGAAGAACTGCCGCTTCGTCCATTCCAGCGTGGTCTGCATGTTGTAGATCTCACCGGCGAGCACGCGCAGCCGGATGGCGATATCGCTCGCCTCGTCGATCTCAAAGCCGCATTCTTCCTGATAGCGGCGCTTCATTCTCTGAAAAATTTCTTCGTAATTATCCGTAGGTACGCACCTCTCCTTCTCTGGTTTCATCATCCACGGTCACGTCTACGCCGATCGCGTCGCCCAAGTCAAAGACCTCGGCACAGGTGTGCTCATAGGGCGCCAGCGCCTCGTTGAGCAGCAGCGCGACGGACTGTTCCAAGTCCCTTGCGTCCACGTCGTTGTAGCGCACGCCGAGCGAGCGGTTGTAGATAAACGTCCCGCGGCGCACGGTCATGGCGATGAAGGCGCGCTGAAACCGCGCGTCCGGATCGCCGAGCCGCACATAATTTCCTTTGCTGTCGCGCACGGGACAGCCGTTTTCGAGCAAAATATCCGTCACACGACCAGCTCCCTTCCGTTGACGAGCACCCTGCCGTCGTTTTTGAGCACCAGCGAAGCGCCGCCCTTTGAGCGGAGCATGATCTCGCCTTCCTCCAAGCCGTCCGCGCTGCCGACAACGCCGAGACAGACCTCGCCGTCCTCCAAGGGCAGCACGACGGCGCTTTCGCCCTCCGGCGGCAGGCTGAAAAAGCCGTAGGGCGCGCACAGGCTGAGGTTTTTATGCTCACCGGCAGCGTCCACCGAGCCGCCGCGGAAATCTCCCCGGACAGCGCCGGGAGCGCTCAGGGAATGGTTGGTTATGTACCGCAGAAGCCACATCAGACATCATCCTTTCTCAAAGTCACATCGGTATACGCGCCCTGCTCCGAGAGCGAAAAGCGCACGCCGCTGACGCGCAGCCCGGTTTTGCCGTCAAAGGAAGCGCGTTTGCCGAGCGCCTGCACATGCAAGCCCGGACAGCGCAGCCTGAGCTGATAGGCAGCCCGGCAGGACGCGCGAAGCAGCCGCCGGGCGGTCTCCGGCGTAGCGCTGCCCGAGACTGCGTTGACATAGCGGACGCGCCGGATAAAGGCGGCGTCCGGATCTGAGTTGACCATGCCGGCGTTATAGCCGTTTTCGCGGTTCAGGCGCAGGCGCACATCCGAGATCAGCTTGTGACGGCGGCGGTACTCGCGCGCTTCGGTACAGACAATTCCCTTTTCGCCGAAGGCGACCTCGCCCTCGGGAAAATAACCCTTGAGATAGGCGCGTCTGCCCTCGATACGCGGCACAGAACCGTAGCGGTTCATGCAGTAATTCGCCAGCACCTGCCAGTGCGACATGCCCTTGTCGATACGGAGCGTTCCGTAGTAGGGATGGCGCTCCGTGTCGTACACCTCCACCCCGAAGGGGCGCAGATGGCGCTCAAACATCAGCGCCGACGACGGATTGGTGTACATCAGCGGCTCGGCTTCGTTGTCGAGCAACGCGCCGGCAAGACTGCGCGCCGTGATGCGCGTGACGCGGCTTTGGGCGGTGAGAAAGGCGGCGATCTCGTCGGTCTGACCGTAGAAAACCGTCTCGCCGTCCTCCTGCACCGTGATATAATCCGCGTCGGCAAGCCTGTCCGCGTAGGGAACGGTCAGCGTAAGGCTGTCCGCCGGCACGTCGAGCTCCATGCTCAGGCTCAGCGAGAGCAGATCGTTCAGTTCCTCGCGCTTTTTGTCGGTATAGGTCACAAACACGTTCAGCACAGGGCGATCACCGTCCCTTCCGCCACCATGTCCGGGCGCTTCACCTGCGGATTGAGCCGGACAAGCGCGTCGATCGTCAGGCCGAACCGATAGGAGATGTCCCACAGAGTTTCTCCCTGCGTCACCACGCTCTGCGGCTTGTCCGTCGCCTGACCGCGCACCTCGCGAAAGCGGAAGCGGTAGGTCAGCACGTCCGGACTCGGCTGCGCGAGCAGGGTCAGGCTTTCAAACACCGCCATGACCGGTTTGAAGCCCGGCAGTGACAGCGCGCCCTCCCTGCCTCTGCGAAAGAGCGACAGCAGGCGGTCGAATTGCTCCAAACAGTCCGCGCCGTAGAGTTCGCCCTCGCCCTCGATGACGACGTTCTTCCTGCCGGACTGCTGGACGACCTCCGGCGGCTGAACGCCGGCGAGCACGCGGACGTTTTCTTCGCTTTCAAAGGTGATCCGGCGCGGATTGTGGTGCCAGACCACGCCGTCAAAGCGCATGGCGACCAGCTTCATCGCTGCCTCACCTCGTCCTCCTCGTCAAGCGGCCGGCAATAGCGCCGGCTCTCCTGCTCCAGCAGTTCGCTCAGGCGCTCGATCTCATTCTCAGGCATTCTGCCAACTCCTTTCATCCGCTTCTATCGTCACGGCGTATTCCACCACCGAGCGCGGCAGCACCTCGCATTTGATTTTGGTAACGCTGCAGCCGCTGTAACGCTCTGTGATACCCCTGTACCGCAGCTCCACGTTCTCCGGCGAAAAGCCGATGTCGGCGTAGGGCTGACGGTTCAGGCGCAGCTTGATGGTATAGACCGTCCGCGGCAGACGGGCGACCGGGTCGGGATTTAAGTACTCTTCCACCTTGACCGCCTCGGTTCGGCTGTCCGTTTCGGCGTACAGCACACCGCCGAGGACTTCGCCGCCTACGGCGACCGTCACCTCTCTGCCGTTTAAGAAATGCTCATTCATGCTCTCCCTCCCCGCAAACGCAGAAATCCACGGAAAAGCTCAGGCGGCGGAACACCACGCTGCTGTCGCGGTCAAACTCGATGGAGCCTGCGGCGATATCGGAGAGCAAGCCTTCCCTGTCCTCCTCGCGCAGGGCGTTCATCAGCGCGAACACACAGGCGGAAAGCCCTGCGCCGTTTTCGCCGACCGGCGCGTACACGCGGATCTCCGCTTCGGCGCGGCAGCGCTCGCCGTTCATGGTCGGCGTAAGGCGTTCGCCGACAAACGCCTGCGACTGACGGGCGCTCGTCACGCCGACGACCGCCAGAAATCCGCGGATCGGATGCTCCGCCTGCTCGTTGCCGTAAGCGCGGATAAACCGGACGCCGCAGAGCAGCGCGTGCTGTTTCAGCCGGCAAACGAGCGCGTCGAGATAATCAGAAATCCGGTTCATATTCATCCTCCCTGCTGTCGCCGAAGGGCGTCAGGATTGCCCAGACATAAACCGCCCTGTCGCGCACGAAATAGGTCTCGCATCGTTTTACAATATATTTGCCGCCGACCGATTCTATGACAGAACGGTTCTGTTGAAGCGAAATATCCGGCGTGCCGATAAAAAGATACTTCTCGCGGCTCGCATGTCCCAGAGGATGCATTTCGCCGCCGATATAGATCCGGTTGCGGTAGCGCAGCGGCTCCACAATGGCTCTGGCGTTCTGACAGCTGTCGCCGGCGGTGATCGCCACCTCGCCGCCCAGACGGGCGATCGAACCGGCGACCGCGCTGATCAGGCTCATTCCATCACGATCCTTTCAAAGAAAAAGCCGCTTCCGGATTTGAGAAGATCCGTTGAATCCTCACACAGCGACTTCCATAACGCTTCTCCCTTGTCCTCCGCGCCGGCAGATGACGTGATGTGCACGTCACCTGCGGTGAAGGAGGAAATCTGTTCGCCGCCGCAGCGGGAGAACAGCCGAAAGGCATAGGCTGCGGCAAGCGCTTCCAGGCGCTTCTGCTGTTCCTCGTCGGGCGACGGGACGATACAGCGCGCGCTGATCGCGCGGCAAGCGTCCTCGATCACCGGCTGCCAGCGCGGAAGCTCGCTGCTCTCGATCCCCGAAAACAGCAGGAAACGCGCGTTCACTCCCTCCGTATTCATGCGCTCACCTCATCAGTCGGTGACGACTCTCGCCGCGTCGCGGAAGATCTTGGCGAAGCCTGCGGTGCAGGTGATGGCAGCGCGTTCGAGCTGGCGGTCGATGAGTTTGTCGTAGTCGGTCATCACGCCTCCTGCCTGCACCATCTCAAGGGCGCAGTTCTTGTCCAGACCGATGAAGGAACCGCTCGGCATCTCGGGCACATGCAGCAGCTTGGCGCCGAGAGGGGTAGCCAGGTTGCCGGTGCCGTGGAAGGTCAGACCGGCTTCGGAATCCTGGAACTGCGGCTGGTTAAGAATGCGCTGGATCTCCTGGGTAGGCGCGAGGATGGTGTTGAGCTCATAGGGAGCCATGTTCGCCCAGAGACCGACGATGTCGGCGTAGGTGATCCTGCCGGACTGCGCCGTGGAATCAACCGGAGAGGCGTTGTTGTTGCCGTCGCCGTTGATGAGCACGTCGATCGCGTCCTGAAGCTGCGCCCTGGCGATGTAAGCGCCGATCTGGTTGAGCGTCACGGTGAAGAGGTCGAGGCGCTGGAAGCGCAGCGCTTCGTAGGAAGCGACCAGCATCCTGCCGCGCTTGTGCAGGCTGACGAGGTTTTCTCTGGTCTTGACGGTGGTCTGCGGGATCGCAGCGCCCTCGTTCACGACCTTGAGCTCCTTGTCGTCGTTGCCGGGCTCGGAAACGATACTGCGGTAGTCCATGCCGTCGATATCCGTCACCGTCGCGACGAGGTTGGGCAGGATATCGGCGCGTTCCATGCCCTGACGGACAGCGCGGCTGATATACTCCGGAAAGAGCGCCGCGGAATTGGCAGTCTGGAAGAACTTCTCCACGGTGTCGCTGCCTCTGCCGCTGACGTGGATGTTAAAGCGCTTGAGCTGTCTGGAAAAGGCGTCCAGACCTTCGAGCGCGGTACCGGCGTAGTTCTCGGAAGGGTCAAGCTGTTCGAGCGCCGCGGTCAGACCGCCGCGCGTCTGATACATGCCCTTCTCAATCGTAATATTCTCAAATTTAGCCATAAAAATACCTCCTGAAATCAAAGAATGATGCCGGCGCTGCCGCTGTCTGAGTCGAGCACCAGGTACTCTCTGCCGTTTTCATTGGCCGCGACCTTGCCGGCGGCGTTCGCGGCGAGCTTCTGATAGCCGACAGAAAGCTGGGAAGCGGTCTGCACGCGGATGTAGCCGACAAGCTGAACGGCGGTGTAGCCGTCTCTCACGCCGACGGTGATGCCGCAGAACGGTTCGCCGGCGCCACAGGCGGCGACCATGCCGTTGCCCTCCATCTTGACCGGCTGTCCGACAGCGGTCACACTGGTGTCCGCCAGAAAGGTGGTCACGTTTTCGTTGAATCCGTTAAAATTTACTTTCATGTCAATCCCTCCGTCAAATCTGGAATGCGCCGTTCTTGCCGTCGGCGCTCTTGTTTTTCTCGCGGTACAGCTGGGGAGCCGCACCGATTTTTGCATCGCGCTGCTTTTCAAACGCGCTGCGGAACTCCCTGAGCTGCGCGACCGTCATGCCCTTCATCACGCTCTCCATCGTCTCGCGTGAGATGTCGGGCTGAACCGCCGCCGACAGCCGGAGCACGTCGGCGCTCAGGGTTTCGCGGTAATACACGCCGTCCGCCGCGCTGTGGCGCAGCTTCTGCACATATTCCGCGAGCTTTTGACACTCCGCAGCGGTCAGGGTGATTTCCTTTCCGCTGCCGAGCGCTTTCATCAAATTCTCCATGTTACGCTCCTTTCCAAACGACTTTGTCACACCGGCGTTCTTCTGCGCCGGCACCGCGACAAAGCTCCATTCATACGCGTCGTAGGGGTCGCAGAGCTCGCCGCAGCACAGCTTGCCGCCGTAGGTCTCCCCCGACTTGTGAGAGCAGCTGTGAAGCGGCTCTCCGCAAACGCTGCAGCGCACTTCCCCGACGGCGCAGCCGACGCTGACCTCGCGAAGAATACCGCTGTCCAGCGCTTCGATCAGCCCGGCGTTGCTCTCGCTTCGCGGCAGGTACGCCCTGGCGCACAGCCGAAAATAATCATCGCCGGTGGCGGTAGTTTTGCCGGGTACGCTCTCGACCGCGCAGGAAATGATCCGCGCCGCCTGATTTTTGGCGCTGGGGTCATGGTCAAAAATGCCGGTCTTGCCGACAAAGAGCTTTTCCAGCGCAAAGAGCGACTCCACCGGAAAGCGCTCGCCGTCGCGGTCGACGTCGTTGTCGCAGAGCACGACCGGGAACACATACACCTCGTCCGCCTTCATCTCGCGGCGCGCATAGCTGTTGATCAGGCGCAGCTCCTCGTCGTCCGGCGTACTCAGTCCGACGGGTGAAGCCGCCGACTTTTTAATCCGATTATCCTTCATTCTCATCCTCCCAACCGATCTCGCGCTCCAGCTTTGCCGCCTGCGCGTTGTTCAGGCGCGCTGTAGACATCTCCACCGCGTCCTGCAAATTAATGTCCTCCCACTCGATCCAAAAGTGGTCGCGGCAGCCACAAAGCAGCAGATGCGTGCGCACGATCCGGCGCAGCACCGGCTCCAGCACCGATCGGTAATACTCTAGCTCGCTGGTGAGGATATCCGCCTGCTGCTCGCTCATACGCTCGGTCGTCGACCATGAAAAGCCCAGCAAAAACGGCGGTATGCCCAGCTTGGCGGTGATCTGCTCCAAGATCGCGCGCAGCGGAACCTCGCAGTCCGGCATCACGTTGTCCGCGCCGATGACGCGGATGTTCACGTCGCCCAGCGACACAAAGTCGCACACCGTATCGCTGCGCATCGCCTTGCGCCATTCCTCCGCGATCTGGCGGGCGTTCTCCTCGGAGAACACGCCGCCGTCGGGATTGTAGGTCACGGCGAACCGCACGTCGCCGACGCGCTCCCAATTGGTCTTGACAGAGTTGAATATCTGCAGCAGTATCGAGCTGACAAACGGCAGTCCGCTGAGCAGCGAAACGCCGTGAACCGTGCCCGGGCGCTGATTGAGCAGCGAGACGAACACCAGCTCCGGGTATCTGACCGGTACGCTCTCTCCCGGCTCTCTGCGGCAGACGACCAGGTTCATCGGCGAACCGTCGGCGCCGATTTCTACGTCGTCCAGACAGGCGTTGTAGAGCGCCCGAACGCCGACGCCCTGATAATCGGGCAGCATTTCCCCGACCGCCTCGCCGTAGGTCAGCAGGCTGTCGAGGTAGCGCTCGGCAAAGCAGCGCAGTCCCCGTCCGGAGCCGTCCACCTGTACCTCTGCGGCGAACTCCCTCGCCATGTTCTCGCACTCGGCGCTGTCGGAATGGATCCGAAAGCCGCCCAGCAGCCTGATCAGCTTGCCGATCGCCGCGTCGATCGCCGGCACCGCTTCGCGCAGAGAATCATAGAGCTCGCGCTCCGCATCGCGCTGCGCCGGATAGCGCCGAAGCTGTGAAAGCAGGCTGCCGGACGGGTACCGGGCGACCGTCTGCGCCGTGGAAGCCGGCTTTGCGCCGCGCTTTTTTCTCCCAAACATCACGTTCCTCCTATCTCCGGGCGGCGAACACCGGCAGGGTGCCGCCGCCCTTCATGCCCGTTGTCACAAAGTAGCGGATGTCGTCCATCGCGTGGTCGTTCTGCTTGACCGGCGTATCCGCGCGCCGTTCGCTGTCCCAGCGATACAGCCCGAACTCGCGCCGTGCGTCGGCGCAGGTTCTGCAGATGCGGATACTGCCGTCGCGCAGTGCCTGCGAGACTCTCCGGATACCGTCGACAACGTTGTTTTTCGCGGGGATGACGGTATATTCGCCGTGACGGCGGATCACCTCGATGAAGCTCGCGGCGCTCGGGTCGACGATGACCGACCGGATACGCCGTTCCCCGGCAAGCTCGCGCAAGCCCCGGTAGTGCTCCTCGTCGGTGCGCTGAACGCCCTCGGCACGCGAATCGAAATAGTACTCGCACAGCCGGTACCACACGCCTTCGCGCTTGCCCCACAGCCCGAAGGAAGCCGGGTTGACCGTGCCGTAGTCGCAGGAGATCACATAGTCCTCCAGCGGCTCGTCAGGCAGGTCGCAGTACATGTCGTCGCTTGCCATGAAGGGATAGACCGCGCCGTGTACGGCGACCCATTTGCCCTGCACGAAGCGCTCGTAGAACACCCCGGAATACAGGCTTTCGTAGCGCCTGCGTACCGCCTCCGACAGCGACGGATTGTCCTCCATCAGAAAATGCAGGTACAGCGCGTTCTTCTCGCCCTTTTTGCGGATCCATTCCGTGTGGAACCAGTGCTCGGGGTGCTCGGGATTACAGTTGAACCAGAACCGCGAGCCGTCGACGGAGCACCTCGCGAGCGCCTGTTCCACAAAGGAACGCGGCATGAGCGCCACCTCGTCAAAGAGAACGCCGGAGAGCGTCATGCCCTGGATCAGCGAAGCGGAAGCCTCGTCCTTGCCGCCGAACAGATAGAACCGGCACCGCCTGCCGCGATAGCTGACAAGCAGCAGGTTCTGACTGAGCTTTTCCTCGCAGACGAAGCCGAGAGACTGCAAAAGCGGCAGCACAGGCGTGATCATATTGCGCCGCAGCGATCGGATCGTCTTGCCGCAGATGGCAAAGTCGCCGCTTCCGGCGAAGTAGGCGCTCCAGATGATGAACGACAGCGACATGCAGAAGGTCTTGCCGCTGCGAACGGCGCCGTCGCAGATCACCGCGTCATAATGGCTGTCCGGCGACATCGGGTGCCACCAGCTCAGCACGCGGAGCTGCTTTTTGGAAAACTCGCTAATCATCGCCGTCACGTCCCGCGGCGCTCCTGCCGATCGCGTCGAACAGGCTGTCCGCCGAACCGGTTTCCAGACTGCGTGTTTCGAGCTTTTCAAGCGCCTTGAGCCGGTCGAAGAATTTGATCTCCATCGCGCCGTCCTTCGGGCGTTTGATCTCCGAGATCATGAACAGATCCATCTGACCGAGCGTTTGGCGCGTAGGGTTTTCCTCGAACAGCAGCGAGACCGCGTCGGACACGTCGCCGAAGGCGAGCCGCTGATAGCCCGTGACCGCCAGACCGCCGAGAAGCCGGCTGCGCTGCGCCTGCAGGCGTTCCAGCTCCGCGCAGATACGGTCGGCGCTCAAAAGTCTCTCGCCGTCCGTCTCCGGCTGGGAATAGCCGGCTTTCGCGGCTGCAAACACCGCGTCTCCTGTTCTGACAAAGCAAAGGCAGAACCGCCTTTCCCTTGCCGTGAGCTTGTTGTTGATAACCGTCACCTCCGTTTTGATGAAAGGCAAAACGCCTTTCAACTACCCCCTTCGAAAACGGAAAAAATTGCATAGTTATATGCAATTTTTGAGAAAAAAGATTTTAGTTTTTCGTTGCGCCGTTGGCGCAGTTGTCAGTTGTCAGTTGTCAGTTGGACAGCGCGGTTGTTTGGAAAAATCGGATTCGAGTTTTGAGCGATTGAATTCAATCAGCGCCGAAGGCGCAACTGACAACTAATAACTAATAACTGATAACTGACAACTCTCCCCTTGCCACTTTCCCCTTCCTGTGTTACAATAATCCCGGTGATACTATGATTTGCAATTTATGTCCGCGCAGGTGCAACGCCTTGCGCACGGAACACAGCGGAAAGGGCTTCTGCGGCATGGGTACGCTGCCGGTGGTGGCACGAGTGGCGCCGCATTACGGCGAGGAACCGTGTATCAGCGGTGAAAAAGGCAGCGGCACGGTGTTTTTCTCCGGCTGCACGATGAAGTGCGTGTTCTGTCAGAACTACGAAATTTCGGTCAAAAATAAAGGCACCGCGCTGACTCCCGAGGAGCTTGCGCGGTGCTATGAAAGATTAGAAAAGAGCGGCGTACACAATATCAACCTGGTGACAGCCGACCATTTTGCCGAGGCGGTGGCGGAAAGTCTGAACATCTACCGTCCGCAGATCCCGGTCGTCTACAACTGCGGCGGCTACGTCTCCGCGGAAACGCTGCGCCTGCTGGACGGACTGGTGGACGTGTATCTGCCGGATTTCAAGTACAGCGACGATACGCTGGCGCTGCGGCTGTCTCACGCGCCGGATTACGTCGGCACGGCGCTTTCGGCGATCCGGGAAATGCTCGCGCAGGTCGGCACGCCGCAGTTTGACGGCGACGGCATGATGCAGAAGGGCGTGATCGTCCGTCACCTGATCCTGCCGGCGCATACCCGTCAGAGCATCGCGGCGCTGGAACTGCTGCACGAGCATTTCGGTGAAAATATCCTCGTCAGCCTGATGTGCCAGTACGTTCCCTGGGGAGAGGTCAAAAACGACCCGAAGCTCGGCAGAACCATCACGCGCCGGGAATACGACAAAGTAAAAACCGCCCTGTTCC
>CAMKSB010000011.1 GCA_946415335.1 uncultured Clostridia bacterium | reverse complement strand
GAAAACCTAACTCGGCAAGATAATCGAGGCTCTGACGGTGTGAGGTCAAGGTCACGTCCGTGACCTGCTGGATATTGAATACGAAAATATCCAATGCGCGCTCGGCAGTGATTTTCGCGTTCTTTTGACGAAGGGAACCTGCCGCCGCGTTGCGCGGATTCTTTGCCGGTTTTTCCTCGTTCTCCTCCTGACGGCGTACGAGCTCCTCAAAACTCTTGAAGGACATATAGACCTCGCCGCGAACCTCCAGAAATGCCGGAGCGTTCGGGATCCGCTTTGGAAGGCTCTTGATCGTCATGAGGTTATCGGTCACGTCCTCGCCGGTGGTTCCGTCGCCGCGTGTGGAACCTCTCACGAACACACCGTTGCGGTATTCGCAGGAGACCGAGAGTCCGTCGAACTTCGGCTCGACGACATAACGCGCGTCAGGCGCCGTTTCCTTCACGCGGCGGTCAAATTCGCGCAGTTCCTCTGCGGAAAAGCTGTCGTGCAGGCTTTCCATGGGAACGGTATGCGTGACCGGAGAAAACTTCTCCCCTGCGCTGCCGCCGACGCGGTTGGTGGGTGAATCGGGACGTTTGAGCGACGGAAACTCCGCTTCGAGGTTTTCAAGCTCGCGCAGGAGCATGTCGTATTCGTAGTCGGAGATCTCCGGCTCATCCTGATTATAGTAAAGGTTGTTATGATATTCAAGGGTACGCGTCAACTCCTCAACACGGAGTTTTGCCGCTTCTAAAGTCATAGTATCACCGTTAATACATTATTTTACTGCGGACGTGCCTTTTTCACGGAGGTAGGTGGATTCCAAGTCCGCGAGATGAAGCTTGACCGCCAGCGGATATTTATCATAAGCCTGGCTGATGGTGTTGCTGTTCTTGTCGCCGAATTCGCCCATGTGCCAGCGGATCGCCATGGCTTCCTCGATCTTGAGCCGCATTTTGCGCTCGATCAGAAAGACGGACTTTTCACCGTGACCGTAGGGAAACTGATCGTCTATCGCAAAATACGGCACTTTCTCCCACTGTCCGGTCTGCTCGTTTTTGACGTTGCGGCTGGAGACCTTGTAGAACTGCGCCTTGCACAGATCATGCAGCAATGCGCAGATGGCAAAGCTCTCGACGCTGTCGGTTTCCTCGTCAAAGTGCTTTTCCATCATCGTGTTGAACACGCTGACAGAGTGCATGACTAAACCGCCCTCGCAGGCGCAGTGATAGCGTGTGCTTGCCGGGGCTGTGAAAAAATCGGTGCGACGAAGCCAGTCGAGCAGTTCGTCGGCGCCTCTTCGGGTGATGTTCTCCTGGTAAATCTGAATGAATTCTTCCTTAGCGGTCATTGTGATCCCTCCCGTTGAGTACGAAAAACCGCGGTAACCTTCTAAAGCTGCCGCGGTCAATTCATTGAAATTATGGATAATTATTCAGCGTCTGCCGCTTCCTCGGGCTCTGCTGCTTCAACTGCTTCTACAACTTCCTCGGGTTCCGCTGCTTCAACTGCTTCTACAGCTTCCTCGGGTTCTGCTGCTTCTTCGGTTTCCTCAGCTTCCACTGCCGCTTTGACAGGAGCCTGCTCGTCCTCGGGCAGAAGCGCTCTCATAGACAGAGATACGCGCTTTTTGTCAAAGTCGATACCGGTGATCTTGACGTCGACCTCCTGACCGACGGAAAGAACGTCGGAGGGCTTGTCGATTCTCTTGTTGGCGATCTGAGAAATGTGGATCAGACCGTCGATGCCGGGAATGATGTTGGCAAACGCGCCGAAGGTGGTCAGACCGACGATGGTCGCCTTGGTGACAGTGCCTTCGGGATAATCTCTCTTGAGGATCTCCCACGGATTGTCGTCCGCGTTCTTGAAGCCGAGAGAGATCTTCTTGGTCTCCTCGTTGATGTCCTTAACATATACGTCTACGGTGTCGCCGACGTTGACAACCTCGGAAGGATGCTTGATGTGCGTCCAGGACAGCTCGGAAATATGGATCATGCCGAATACGCCGCCGAGGTCAACAAATGCGCCGTAGCTTGTGAGAGACTTGACAACGCCCTGATAACGCTTGCCGATCTCGCAGTTCTTCCAGAACTCCTCGCGCTGAGCAGCTCTCTGCTCCTTGAGTACGCTGCGGATAGAACCGATGGCTCTCTTATATCTGCCACGCTGGGAAACTTCGATCAGACGGAAGTTGACATCCTGACCGACCAGATCCTCGAGTTTCTCGTCACGGGAAGCGGTCGCCTGAGAAGCAGGAATGAATACGCGCACACCGTTATAGAGAACGATAACGCCGCCCTTGACTGCCTCGGTAACCTTGCTGGTCAAAATCTCCTGAGAATCAACCTTCTCCTGAAGCTCCTCCCAGCCCTTCTGTGCGTCTACTCTGCGCTTGGAAAGCATGATGGTGCCTTCCTGATCGTTGGTCTTCATGATCAAAAGCTCGATAGTGTCGCCGACCTGAACGATATCCTCAGGCTTTGCGTTGGGATCATTGGACAGCTCAGACACAGGAACAAAACCGGTCTGTTTTCTGCCGACGTCAACCTGAACCTCGTTGGGCGCTATGCTGATGACAGTACCCATTACCCTCTCATTTGTATTTAAGTTTTTGAGGGATTCTTCCAACATCTCCTCAAAAGATTCTTCAAAATTTGTTTCACCGGATTTGATTTCTTCACTCATTGTATCCAGTACCTCCTTTATAATCTTCGCAGGCGTTGAAGCCCCTGCGGTTACGCCGATTCGTCTGGCGTTGCGAACCTGACGCATGTCAAGCTCCGCGGCGGTCTCTATCAGCACTGTGTTGTCACAGCGGCGTTTGCAGATGTCAAACAGCTTTCCCGTGTTGGAGCTGTGACGGTCTCCGATAACGACCATAAAGTCCGACTGAGCCGCGATAACGTCCGCTTCACTCTGCCTAACTGACGTAGCATTACATATTGTATCAAATATTTTTGAATTTGTACATACTTTTTTTATCTTTTTTACAGATTTTTTCCAAAGTTTTTCGTCGAAAGTAGTCTGTGCTACCACTTTCACCAATTTATTATTCTCCATGAGAATTTCATTGAGCAAATCATCCAAATGTTCGTCATCTACAAATGTATGAAACTCTGCCGGACAGTTGCCGATTATGCCCTGAACCTCCGGATGACGTTCGTTTCCGGCTATCAAAAGCAGTTCATTTTTTGGATTTGTCTCGCCGGCGATGCGGTGGATCTTTTTGACAAAGGGACAGGTCGCGTCACGATAGCGCAGTCCTTTTTTCTTCAATTCGTCAACTACGCTCTTGGGTACGCCGTGAGAACGGATGACAACGATCTCATTCGGGTTCACATCGTCGATGCTGTCAACCGGTCGGCAGCCACGCTCCTGCAGCTCGCGCACGACTTCCATGTTATGGATGATCGGTCCAAGGGTACAAACCTTCTCGCCGTCTGCAAGCAGTCCGTTGACGATGTCGATCGCGCGGTTCACGCCGTAGCAGAAGCCGGCGAACTCAGCCTTTGTGATACTCATTGAGCGCCCTCTCCCTCATTCTGCGGATCTCGTCCATGATCATATTGGATGCGTTTTTCAATTCTCGTCTGCCGCCTTCGGGGGTCAGCCCGAGTTTTTCCGGCGTGAGCGCTTCGCCGAATTCGATCACGCGCTTAGCAAAGATGAATTTCGGGTTGCCGACAATGGTGATACAAGCCGGAACGACCGTCACCTGCATCTGCTGGGCGACCAACGCGCAGCCGCTTCGCGGACGCATGAGGTCGCCGGTCTTTGACCTGCCGCCCTCGATAAAGATCGTCATGACATTGCCTTCGCGGATCAGATCTTCGCCGGTCTTGATCGCCTTGCCGTCTCCGGCGCCTCTCTCTACCGGAAAAGCGCCTAATGCACGGATCAGCACGGCAAAGAATTTGTTTTCAAAGAGTTCCGCCTTCGCCATGAAGTACATTCTACGGCGGCAGGAGAGTCCCAAAAGCGGCGGATCGGAATAGGACAGGTGGTTGCAGGCGATGATCACGCCGCCATTCTCCGGCACAAGATCTCTGTTGACGGTCTTGAACCGGTAAAGCAGCTTGAAGATCGGCATGCAGACGACCTTGCCGAAGTTGTAAAGGGCTTTGTTCTGTGCCATCAGCGGTTCTCCTTTATGACGTTGATGATCGCTTCGACGCTCTGCTCAAAGTCGAGTTCTGTCGTATCGACCAGAATGCTGTCCTCGGCAGGCTTGAGCGGCGCGATCGCACGGTGTGAATCGTTGTAGTCGCGCTCCTTGACGTCGCGAAGGACTTCCTCAAAGGTGGTGTCGGTTCCCTTTTCCACCAATTCCTTATAACGGCGCTCGGCGCGCGCTTCGGGCGATGCGGTCAGGAAAATCTTGATCTTCGCGTCGGGAAGGACGACGGTACCGATGTCTCTGCCGTCCATGATCACGTTATGCGTTTTAGCCATATCGCGCTGCAGATCGAGCAAATAGGCTCTGACAGACGGTACGGCGGAAATTTTGGAAGCCATCATGGAGGCTTCGGGCGTACGGATCAGGGAGGAAACGTCCTCTCCATCCAGCAGAACGACCTGTTCGCCCTGTTCGTTGAATTCGAGGGAAACCGTGATACGGCTCAATAAGCTGTCAACCTCGGCGGACGGCTGCGGCTCTACGCCGGCTCTCATGGCGGCGAGTCCGATCGTGCGATACAGCGCGCCGGTGTCAACATAAATATAGCCGAGCGCCTTGGCGGCTCTTTTGGCTATGCTGGACTTGCCTGCTCCGGCAGGACCGTCCAGTGCGATCGCGATAGACATCAAAACAATCCTTTCAAATAATGATTTATAGATAGGCGGCATTCTCTCCGGCCAATCTGCCGGTACACCAGGCGATCTGGAGATTGAAGCCTCCGGTATAAGCGTCACAGTCAATGACCTCTCCGGCAAAGTACAAGCCGGAGATCAGCTTGCTCTCCATTGTTTTGGGATTCAGTTCCGCGGTATTCACGCCGCCGGAGGTGATGATCGCCTCCTCGATCGGGCGGAAACCGTTGAGCGGAATGGTGAAGCCCTTGAGCAAGTTGCAGAGAGCATGGCGTTCCTCGCGCGTGATGACGTTGCACTTCTTGTCAAAGGGCACGCCCCAGCGTTTGAGAACGGGAATAATGATCTTGCGCGGCAGAAGCTTGGAGAACGCGTTGGAGACGTCGCGGTTGGCGTTCTGCTGAAACTCCTTTTGGAGCCGCTTGTCAAGCTGTTCCTCCGTCAGCGCCGGTTTGAGATCGATCACAGCGCGGTAGCGGTTCGGCGGCATTTCGCGGATGTGGGAGCTTGCGGAAAGCACCATCGGTCCGCTGATGCCGAAATGGGTGAACAGCATTTCGCCAAAGTCGGAGTATATTTCTTTATTAGAATTATTGTCAATAATTTTCAGGGAGACGTTTTTCAGCGACAAGCCCTGCATGGATTTGCAGTCGGTATCGCTGCTTTCTAAGGGAACCAACGACGGTTTGAGCGGAACGATCGTATGCCCGGCTTGTTTAGCGAAAAGATAGCCGTCGCCGGTGGAACCGGTCAGCGGATAGCTTTTGCCGCCGCAGGCGACGATCACGCTGTCGGCGTAATAGTTCTCCTTCTCCCCTTTGACGCCGACGGCCTCGCCGTTTTCGAGGATCAGCGCCTTGGCGGTTTCATTGATGATCGTAACGCCGCTGTCCAGGACGAACGCCCTCAGCGCGTCGACGATATCCACCGCCTTGTCGGAAACCGGGAATACGCGGTTGCCGCGTTCGGTTTTGAGCGGAACGCCCAAAGACTCAAAGAACGCCATCACGTCCTCCGGCGGAAAATGGCTGGCGGCGGAATAGAGAAACCTGCCGTTGACCGGGACGTTGGCGATAAAGGTCGGCACGTCACAGTGGTTGGTGACGTTGCACCTGCCCTTGCCGGTGATCATGACCTTTCTGCCGACGCGCGGATTTTTTTCCAGAAGCGTTACCTTGGCGCCAAGCTGGGCGGCAGTGCCTGCCGCCATCATGCCGGCGGCTCCTGCGCCGATGACGAGAACCTTCTTACTGACCATGCTTCGGCACCTGATCGTCGTGGTTGCTGTACACGCCCTCGCGGTTCCACACGTCCTCTAGGATGCGGAAATTCTCGGTGACTTCGTCCTTCTTTTTGAGTACGGTCGCCACGATCAGGGCGTTGATCAGGCTCAGCGGCGCGACAAGGGAATCGACGATAGACGCCATGTCGCTGCGCGCGATCAGGATGGAGTCGGCGGACTGCACCAAGGGCGAAGCCATGCTGTCGGTGATCGCGACGGCATGGGCGCCGCGTGAACGCGCGAAGTCCATCGCTTCGACCGCCATGGAACTGTAGCGCGGAAAGGAAATGCCGATCATCACGTCATCCTCGCTGATACGGAAGATCTGCTCGTAGGTCGAGGCGGCGCTGGTGGTGTTGATCAGCGTGACATTATCAAATATCAGTCCGAAATAGTAACTCAGGAAGCCGGCGATCGCGCCGGTGGAACGCACGCCGAAAATATAAATGCGCTTGGCTTCGCAGATCTCGTCGACAGCGCGGTTGAAGTCCTCGTGAGAGGTTTCCTCGATGGTGCGTCGAATCTTTTCAATATCCTGGTTGAGCACGCTGTCGAGGACGTTCTGGTCGCCGATGCGGCTGGAGGTGACCTCGATGCGCTGCACGGAGGTCAGCTTGTTGCGGATCATCTCCTGCATCGCCTTTTGCAGCTTGGGGTAGCCGTCATAACCTAATTCGCTGGCAAAGCGCACGACCGTGCTCTCGGACACGCCGACGGTCTCGCCGAGCTTGGAGGCGGTCATGAACGCCGCCTTGTCGTAATGTTCTTCGATATAAAGCGCGATACGCTTCTGTCCCTTGGAGAAGCTGTTCATCATCAGGTCAATTCTGGTGAGAAGATGTGTAATCATCCTGTGATACTCCTTCGGTAAAAGTCTCTGTTCATTTTAGCACAACCACTTGCATAATTCAAGAAGAAATGAAGGATTTTTTCAAAATCAGCGCGATTTTTTGAAGTTATGATTTGTTAGTATTGCAAAAAATAAACACTTATGGTAGAATAAGACTATCTTTTGACGGAGTTGAGCATATGATTGCGATTATTGATTACGGCGCAGGCAATATTCAAAGCGTGGCGAAGGCGCTGCGGCATATCGGCTGCGACTGTATTGTAACAAAAAATAAAGAGGATATCCTCGCCGCAGACGGTGCGGTACTGCCCGGCGTCGGTTCCTTCGGCGACACGGTGGACACCATGAACGCCTATGGTATCAAGGAGACGGTAAAGGAATACATCGCCGGCGGCAAGCCTTTTCTGGGCATTTGTCTGGGAATGCAGCTGTTGTTCCCCGAAAGTGAGGAAAGTTCCGGCGCGGAAGGTCTGGGCATTTTTGAGGGCACAATTACCAAGATCCCGAACGGCGAAGGCTTGAAGATCCCGCACATGGGCTGGAACAGCCTGATGGTCAATCCCAAAAGCCGACTGTTGAAGGGTATCGGCGAGGAACCGTATGTGTACTTTGTACACTCCTACTATCTCACCGCAAAGGACTGCAATCTGGTGGCTGCCAGAACGGAATACGGCGTGAAAATCGACGCGGCGGTGGAAAAGGGCAATGTGTTCGCCACGCAGTTCCATCCGGAAAAGAGCGGCGAGACCGGCTTGAAGATCCTGAGAAACTTTGCGAAGATTGTGGAGGGCTGCTGATGTACGCGAAAAGAATCATCCCCTGCCTGGATGTAAAAAACGGCAGGGTCGTCAAGGGCATGAGTTTTGTTAATCTGGTGGACGCAGGCGATCCGGTGGAATGTGCCAAGCAGTATGACGCGCAGGGCGCCGACGAACTGGTATTCCTCGATATTACCGCGTCGAGCGACTCGCGCAACATCACGATCGACATGGTGGAGAAGGTCGCGAACAGCATTTTTATCCCCTTCACCGTCGGCGGCGGCATCCGCAGCGTGGACGATTTCAACGCGCTGCTGAGAGCAGGCGCTGACAAGGTGTCGGTCAACTCGGCGGCGGTATACCGTCCGGAGCTGATCAGCGAAGCGGCGTACAAATTCGGCAGCCAGTGTGTTGTCGCAGCGATCGACGCCAAGCGCAGCGGCGATAGCTGGGAGGTCTACGTCAACGGCGGCAGAAAACCGATGGGCATCGACGCGGTGGAATGGGCTGTAAAATGCGCAGAACTGGGTGCCGGCGAGATTTTGCTGACGAGCATGGACGAGGACGGTCAGAAAAAGGGCTACGACCTCGGACTGACCAGAGCGGTGTCAGAGCGTGTGAACATCCCGGTGATCGCCAGCGGCGGCGCCGGCGCACTGGAGCATTTTTACGACGCATTCACCGAAGGAAAGGCAGACGCGGTATTGGCGGCCTCGCTCTTCCACTTCGGCGAGATACCGATCCCCCAACTCAAGGATTACCTGCACGAGCAGGGTATCCCGGTGAGAAGGGTAGAAAACTGAACCGATAAATGAACGCCCCGGAATGATCCGGGGCGTTTTTGTATCTCTTTATGCTTCTTTTTTGTAGAAGGGCTCGACGCCATTGACAGCGTTTCTCGCGAATTCCATAGAGAAGGGCATCATGGTGAGACCGATCTCGTCCTCGTCGAGGAAGGGCTTCGCCGCTTCCGCGGTGGAATTGAACAGCATCTCGGTGTCGCCGATGAAGTCGATGACGATGAAGTACTTCATCTCGCCGTCCTGCTCGACCATTCTCAGAAACGCCGCGTTGACGCCGGGATTCGCTTTGAAGTGGTTGATCAGCGCACCCATCAGCTCGATCGGATATTCCTCCGGCTCGCCGAACTTGACCTGCGCGCCGTTTTTGAGGGTGTTTTCCTCACGCGCCATGTAGTCCTTCTGCTGCTTGATGGAAATGACCATCGGTTTGGGGAATACCACGCTCTTGCCGAAAGCGTTGATGACAAAGCCGAGCGCGCCCGACTGGGGATCCATGATCATCTGGGAAATGCTGTCAAAATCGGTGACAACCTTTTGCGCTTCCTCGTTGCCCTGCCACTTGTTCATCTCCTCAACATCGGTGAAAACGCCGAAGAATTTCTCGTGGTTGTTGTTTTCGAGCATACGGAACTGCACCTGCGTCTGGTTGCCCATGACGGTGTGACCGTTGTTGGTGGTAGCGCTCGGAATGTTGCGAACCTTCGCCGGAAGGATGAACTTCGCGTTAACGACAGCGGTGATCATCTTGTCGATATTTTCCTTGCTGCCTTCCTCCTGCATAGCGTCAATGGCTTCCTTGACCTCCGGATTCTGAATCTCCTCTGCGGGGGTGTTCTTGCTGTTGTCTATTTCTAATCTCATGATAAAAAACTCCTTTTACTCAATTGTGTAGGTTTTGTCCGGCTCCACCTTCAAGCCCTTGCCTTCGGGGTACTGGACGCTGTCGGAAAGGTCGCCGTCGTCAAAGATGATCAGCGGACTGTCCCAATCCTTGTCGAAGGTGTAGCTGTATTTGCCGTCGGATTCCTTCGTCATCGCAACGCCCGGCCAGACGCGGTTTTCGCGTTCGTCGGCGTCGTAGACGTAGGCGTAGAGCTCGTCTGCCCAATCGGCAGGCTTTTCAAAATACACCTTGGCGCCTTTTTTGATCTCGTACTTCTCGCGGAAGGTGATCTCGATCCGCTCGTAGGTCGGCAAGCCCTTCGCGTTTTGCGCTTCGAGCTCAACGGTAGCCACCTCGCCTTTTTCGGGCTTTTTCAGGATGATCTTGTCGCCGTTCTTGAAGGATTTGGTTTCGTTGCCGATGGTATAAGTGCCATTCTCGGCATTTTCAAGCGTCAAGGTCAGCTCCGTGCTGTCTCCGCTGTTGAGGAATTCCGTGCCTTTCGCAACGCCGACATTCGCCATCGGCTCCGCTTCGGTGTAGCCCTCGTTATAAAGGACTGTGACGGAATTTTCCGGCAGCTTGGAAGCGCAGGTCAGCTTGCCGCTCTTGACGGTGTATTCGGTCTTGCCGTCGACACGGTTGACATAGGTGCCGTCCGCGAGATTGGTTTCGAAATCGACGCTCTTCTCACCGGCTGTGTTAACGATGACCGCGCCTTTTTTGCCGCGCTCGATCATCAGAACGGTAGAATCGAGATTCGGGTTGACGAGGTTCTCCTCCTCGCCCTTCATGGCGGTACGGAAGAAGTTGACCGCCGAAACGCGCTTGTCCTTGTACATGTCGTCGCCCTGCGCGCCGATGCGGTTCATGCCCCAGATATTTTCCCAGCTGCTCATGTACGGGCGTGAGAAAAACAGCGGCGTGCCGTCTTTTCTGGCGGTGATGACCGCCCAGCCGAGGATCACCTGATCGTTGTCAAGCTGCTGCCAGGAGCTGTCGTTGATGTAGTTGTCGTGGGACTCTACCCACGTGACGACCTTGGACGGGTCGGATTTGCCGATCCAGTACTCGGACACCGCCGAGGTATCGACGTTGTTGTTGGAGATCGCGCCGCGGATCTTGCCGCCGTAGGTGCTGGAGGTGGTTCTGCCGATCGTCTTGATGTAATCGTCCAGACGGTCGTTGCCGCCTTGGAGCACCTCGCCGTAGATAAAGAGTTGGTCGGCGTTGGTCGGCTCATTGATCGCGCGCGTCCAGAAGTTATTCTGGAAGCCGTCGTCCTCCTTAGGATCGTCCGGCAAGCCGATATGCTTGGCGGTGTCATAACGGAAGCCGTCCGCGCCGCAGGCAATACAGTCGTTGATGAAGGTCAGGAAATAATCCTGGAAAGACGGACGCTCGGTGTTGATATCCGGCAAACCGCCCATTTTGGCGGTGGTACATTCCAGACGGTCATCCCACTTCTTGATGTCCTTGCTGTTGTTCTTGTGGTAGAGCAGTTCAAGACTTCCGCCGCCTGCCTTGATCAGATCGTCCGCGACCGCGTCAAGCGTGGTCGTGGTATGGTTGGCGATCACATCGACGAGCACCTTGATGCCGTACTTGTCCGCTTCGGCGCACATCTCGGTGAATTCTTCCTTGGTACCAAGCTGGTAATTGCCGATTTTGAAATCGGTAGGCTGGTAGTGATAGTACCACTTGCCGTCGCCGTACAGCTCCATGCCGCCGTCCTCGCCCTCGAGACAGTTGTTGATCGGAGAGGTCTGCACTGCCGTGTAACCTGCCGCCGCGATATCCGCCATAGAGCGCTTGATGGTATTGAAATTCCAGCTGAACGCCTGCAGGATCGTTCCCTGCGCGATATCCCCTGTCTGCTTGGGTGCTTCGGCAGCGGTACTGCTTTCGGTGGCGTTTTCAGATGACTGAGAAGAAGCGGAGCTTTGCTGCTTGTCACAGCCTGTCATGGATACCGCCGCGCCGGAAACAAGCAACGTCGCTAACAGCGAGGCTAATATTCTTTTATGCAATAATAATCACCATCTTTCTGTCAGAGATTATGAGTCATTTTATACTCGGTAGATATTATACCATATTTCACGATCATTTGGAAGTAGATTTGCGCATTTTATTTAAAAAATCAACAGGACCGCTCCTACGGGCAGTCCTGTTGGGTAATGATCTCGTTAAAAAGTTCTTTGATGCGGTCTTGCTCGCCGTTGATATGCAGATAGCCGAAAAGCGCTTCCAGTCCGGTAGCGCTGTGATAATCGGCGACGGTGCCGTGCTTTGGGGTACACTTGGGCGCCGCGTTTCTGCCTCGTTTGTAGACAGCCTGCTCCCTCTCGCGCAGCTTCGGTATCAGGCTTTTCGCAAACGCCGCCTGACTTTCGCAGTTGACAAGCGCGACCTTGCGCTTATTCAACTCGCCCACCGGACGGTTTGCCTGACGGACGAGATAATCGCGGACAAGCAGATCGTACACGCCGTCGCCGATAAAGGCGAGCGTCAGCGGTGAGTAATCGTCCGCGGTGGTTCTGGTCTGTTCCATGATCCCTCCGTCAGTCCTCAAAGTCAAACTCGATATCGTAGATCGAGACAGTGTCGCCGTCGGTACAGCCGTGTTCGCGCAGGGCGTCGATGACGCCGCCGTTGGTCAGCACCTTCTGGAAGTAGTTCAGGCTCTCATAGTCGTCGAAGTTGATGCCGCGCATGACCTGCAGAAGCCAGTCGGCTTCGACGGTGTAGATGCCGTTGACGTTTTTGATGGTAACGGAATGGTCGTCGAAGTCCTCGACCTCCATCACGGGCGCAGGCTCCGCCTCATAGCGCGTGATCGGCGGCAGCTGAGAGAGCATCTCCTGTATCTTTTTGAGCAGCGGATCCACGTCGTAACGGATCGCCGCCATAATCGGGAAGAAATCGTAGCCCTTCGCGTTGACGTAGGCTTTGAACTCCGCGATCTGCTCGTCGGTCGCCATGTCGCATTTATTGCCGGCGACGACCATTGGGCGCTGGGCTAATTCCGGGTTGAATTTCTCCAATTCAGAGTTAATGGTTTCAAAATCCTCGATCGGGTCTCTTCCCTCGCTGCCGGACACGTCGACGATGTGTACCAGCATACGGCAGCGCTCCACATGGCGCAAGAACTGATGACCGAGACCGGTTCCCTGCCACGCGCCTTCTATCAGACCGGGGATATCCGCCATCACGAAGCTGCTGCCCTCTCCCATTGAGACGACGCCGAGCACCGGGGTGATCGTGGTAAAGTGGTAGTTGCCGATCTCGGGCTTTGCCTGAGAAACGACGGACACCAGCGTGCTTTTGCCGACATTCGGGAAGCCGACCAAGCCGACGTCCGCGAGCAATTTCAACTCGAGCACCACGTCAAATTCCTCGCCGGGCATACCGGGCTTGGCAAATCGCGGCACCTGTCTAGTCGGAGTGGCAAAATGCGGATTGCCCCAGCCGCCCTTGCCGCCCTTGGCAACGATATGCGGCTCGTGGTCGGACAGATCGGCTAAGATACGGTTGGTCTTTTCCTCACGGACAAGGGTGCCCAGCGGCACCTTGATGACCAGATCCTCAGCGTTTTTGCCGCGGCAGCGTCCGCCCTTGCCGTTTTCTCCGCGCGGCGCTGTGTATTTTCTCTTGTAACGGAAGTCAGCCAGCGTGCTGAGGTTGGTATCCGCCTGAAAGACGATATTGCCGCCTCTGCCGCCGTCGCCGCCGTCCGGTCCGCCAGCCGCGACGTACTTCTCACGGTGAAACGCCACCGCGCCATCGCCGCCGTCGCCGGCTTTGATCTTAATATGCGCTTTATCGACAAACATTTTATCACATCCTTTGATACCTAAAAAAACAGCTCTCTCAAAACTGCTTTGAGAGAGCCTTTTGGTTAATTACTGCTCAACAGGATAAACGCTGGCGCGCTTTCTGTCCTTGCCCATGCGCTCAAACTTGAGAACGCCGTCGATCTTGGCAAACAGTGTATCGTCAGAGCCTCTGCCGACGTTAGCGCCGGGATGAATGTGAGTGCCTCTCTGCTTTACGAGAATGTTGCCCGCGAGAACCTTCTGGCCGTCTGCGCGCTTTACGCCGAGACGCTTGGACTCGCTGTCACGGCCGTTCTTGGTGGAACCCATTCCCTTTTTGTGAGCGAATAACTGAATGTTTATTTTAAGCATTACCTTACACCTCCGAAATGTTTACTTTGATGAATTGTGTATACTCCTGTGACAGAGCGTTAAGATGGAGCAGGAGTCCGTTGAGTGTGACCTCGGCGGATTTTGCTTCATCGGGCGACAGCTTCAGTGAAAGAAAGCCGTCGTGTTCGGTGATATCAGCTTGAAGGTGCTGAATTTCGGTGATCGTATTCGCCGCCATGAGAACCGCTGAACTGACGGAAGCACAGAGGATATCCTCGCCTTCCTCGCCGTAGCCGGCATGTCCGCTCACGTCAAAGCCTTGAATATAACCCTCCGACACCGTGAAGATCGCTTGAATCATTATGCCTCGATGGAAGTGATCTTGACCTGTGTGTAAGGCTGTCTGTGACCCTTTGTTCTCTTCTCGCCCTTCTTAGGCTTGTAGGTAGCCACTCTGATCTTCTTGCCCTTACCGTTCTTGAGAACCTCTGCGGTAACCTTTGCGCCCTCTACGAAGGGAGTGCCGACCTTTACGCCGTCGTCGGTGCCGACTGCGACTACGTCGAAGGTTACAGTGTCGTTTGCTTCAGCGTCAAGCTTCTCGATGAAGATAACCTCGTCGTTGGTTACCTTGTACTGCTTGCCGCCTGTCTGGATAACTGCGTACATACTTTCAATCCTTTACATTGGGCTCGCTACTGCCGGGTGATAAATCTTGCGGAGATAAGCGCACTTATACCCCAACCCACAGTATGCGGCTTATATACTATACCACAACGGAAGGTGGTTGTCAAGTGTTTTTTAGTCCTCAATATGATTCTGCAAGCGGCACGCTTTCAGCGTGTTCTTCATCAGGGTAGCGATGGTCATGGGACCTACGCCGCCGGGTACCGGGGTGATGAAGGAGCACTTGTCCTTTACGTTTTCAAAATCAACGTCGCCGCAGAGCTTGCCGTTTTCATCTCTGTCCATGCCGACGTCGATCACGACCGCGCCTTCCTTGACCATATCCGCCTTGACGAATTTCGGAATGCCGACCGCCGCTACGAGGATATCGGCTCTGCGGCATACCTCGGCGAGATTTTTGGTACGGCTGTGGCAGATGGTGACCGTGCCGTTTTCATGGAGCAGGAGCATGCCCATCGGCTTGCCGACGATGTTGCTTCTGCCGATGACGACGCACTCCTTGCCCTCGACGGGGATCTCGTAGGAATGGAGCATTTCTATCACGCCAGCCGGCGTACAGGGCAGAAAATCATACTCGCCGAGCATGATCTTGCCGACGTTGACCGCATGGAACGCGTCGACGTCCTTGACCGGGTTGATCGCTTCGATCACCGCTTTGTCGTCGAGGTGCTTCGGCAGCGGAAGCTGAACGAGAATGCCGTTGATATCCTCTTTGTTGTTGAGCGTGTTGACGAGTTCGAGCAGCTCCTCCTGCGTGGTTTCAGCCGGAAGCGCGTACTCCTCTGAACGGAAGCCCACCAGTTCGCAGGCTTTTTTCTTGTTGTTGACATACACTCTGGATGCAGGATCGTCGCCGACGATGACGACTGCCAATCCGGGCGTGACGCCGTGCTTCTCAATCAGCGACAGCGTTTGCTGTCTGACTTTCTCCTTTACTTCTGCCGATACCTTTTTGCCGTCTATAATCTGCATAAAAATCATCCTTCTTTTTTAAGTTTATCAAAAGCAGAACAATGCCTGCCACAAAAATCACAAATGAAAGCACCTGCGACACACGGATATCCATGCCGAACAGCCGGAACGGCAGATACAGGCTGTCAGTGCGCAGTCCTTCGACGATCATACGCTCAAAGCCGTACCACACGAGGTACATGTAGAAGATCTGACCGGCATAGCGCTGACGGTATTTGCCGTAAAAGTGCAGTAGCGCCACACCGAGCAGACACCAAAGGGATTCGTAGAGAAAACATGGATGAACCGGCTCGCCGAGCGTTCCCTCGCTCATCATCGCCCACGGAAGATTTGTGACGGTTCCGTAGGCTTCCTGGTTGAAGAAGTTGCCCCATCTGCCGATGCCCTGACCGATCAGAAAGCCGACCATCACGACGTCGAGAATGGGCAGAAATTTCATCTTCTGGATCTTGGCGACGATCAGTCCGCCGAGCAGCGCGCCGATGATGCCGCCGTAGATCGCGAGACCGCCTTCGTGGATATAGAACAGCTCGTTGAGGTGGCTGCCGTAGTAATCCCATTTGAAGATACAAAAATACAACCTTGCGCCGATGATGCCGGTGATCAGTCCGGCAAAGACGCAATTCATCAGCTTACTGGGATTGACGTTGTAACGCGGCGCGCTCTTGTAGCCGTACACTACGGCGAGCAACAAGCCGATCGCGATGATCAGACCGTACCAATAGATCTTGAAGCTGCCAAGCTGGAACGCGACGCGGTTGATCGTGAAGTTCCATCCGAGAAACGGAAAGCTAACGTGAAAAATATCCATATCATTCCTCCGAATCCGGCTTGATCACGGACAGAACGCAGTTGTTCACGTCAAGCATCTGTTCAAAACGGGCGCTGACCTCCTCAAAGGTCGTGTCAGCTACCGCGTTGATATAGGTGAAGATCTCGTTGTCGCTGAAATGGTGCGTCATGATGGCGTTGGCGATATTGCTGACGGAATTGAGTCCGGAGACGGAATCGCCGTAGTTCGCTTTTCTTGCCATCTCGAAGTCCTCGCGGCTGAGACCTTCTTTTTTGAGCGCGGCGATATACTGCTTGATCATCTCCGCCGCCTGCTGAGGCGCTCTGGACTCGCCGCCGAAGATGACGGAGCAATAGCCGGGGCCTTCGAACAGTTCAAAGGAGAAGGTATTGTTGATCAGGTTCGCGTCCATCAAGTCGCGGTAGAGCTTGCTGGTCGGTGACGCGAGCATGGAGAGCAGGATATCCGTCTGTGCGGCGGTTTTCTCGTCCATGGGTTCTGCCTTCTCTTTGAAGCCGAGGTTGAACAGCGGCATCATCACGGGGAAGGACTGCTCGATATAGGGCTTGACGATCTCATAGGGCTCTTCCTCGAAATAATTGTGAATCTCGTGCTTTTCGCAGGGCTTGAGCATGCGGTCACAGATGGCGAGCACTTGGTCGACGGTCACGTTGCCGGCGACGCAGAGCGCCATGTTGTGGAGATTGTAGAACACGTTGTAGCAGTCGTAGAGCTTTTCGGCGGTGATCTCCGCAATGCTCTCGACGGTACCGGCGATGTCGATCTTGACCGGGTGATGGTGGTACATGCAGCCGAGCATGTTGAACATCACGCGCCAGTCGGGAGAATCGTCGTACATTTTGATTTCCTGACCGATAATGCCCTGCTCCTTGGCGACGGTCTGCGCCGTGAAATAAGGATCGCGGACAAAGTCGAGGAGAATTTCAAGGCTCTTGTCAAAATTGTCAGTGCAGGAAAATAGATAGCAGGTTTTTTCAAAGCTGGTATAAGCGTTGGCGCTCGCGCCGGTCTCGGCATAGCGTGTGAACGCGTCGCCCTCGGCGCTCTCGAACAGCTTGTGCTCGAGATAATGGGCGATGCCGTCCGGAACGGTGATCTTGTCCCCGTCGTCCAGTGAGAAGCAGGTGTTGATACTGCCGTACTTCGTGCCGATGATCGCATAAGCGGAACGGTAGCCCTCCTTGGGATAGACGTAAACCGTCAAGCCGGAATCGTGGAGGATCTTGAAATAGCTGTCGCCGGCGCGTTCGGATCTGATTTCGGTGATCTTCATGACTGCTCGCCTCCCTTGTTTTTCAATACATATACGGTGTCGAGCTGCAAACGCTTTGCCGCTTCGACAACCTCCTCCTTTGTCACGGCGTTCGTCTTGGCGACGACTTCCTCGATCGTGAGGTAGTCGGTGAGAAGCTGGGAACCTACCCAGGCTTCAATGCCGCTGACGGAGTCGTTGGAGGACTGGTAGACATTGGTGAGCGCCTTTTTGGCGGATTCCATCTCAAAATCGGAGATCACGCCGTTTTGGATATCCTCGATCTCCTTCATGATACCGCGTTCGAGTTTTTCGATATTCTGCGGTTCCACGCCGCTGTCGACAAGCAGGATACCCTTGCGCTTGTCGTAGCGCGACGCGCAGTAATAGCAGAGGCTCTGTTTTTCACGGACGTTGCAGAACAGCTTGGAGGTCGCTGTGCCGCCTAAAACCGCGCTCATAAGCACCTCCGCCCAGATTGTCTCCTCCGGCAGCGCCGCTCCCGCACGGAAACCCATGACGAGCTTCGCCTGGGAAACGTCCGCTTCCTCGGTGCAGCGTTTGACCTCTCCGGCTTCGCGGATGATCTCGGTGTGCAATGCCGCCGGCTGTCTGTCCATCGCGCCCAACGTCGTGCGAAACACCTCTACCGCCTTGTCAGGCCGGGTATCGCCGATATAGATGATCTCAATGACGGCGGTTTTCAGCAGGTTTTTCCACGCCTGCACCAGCGTCTGTGGGGTTGCCGCCTTGATATTCTCAACGGTACCGTAACGGGGGATACCAAAGCGCTCATCCTCACACATCAGTTCCACCAGCTTGCCGATGGCGTAGACGCGCTTTTCGCTGTATTCCGCGTCGATGGTATCGAGCAGCTGACGGCGCTCCTGCTCGACCTCGGAGGGTACGAACGCGCCGTCAACGATATTCGGTTCAAAAATCACGCCGCAGAGCAAGGCTGAAAGTTCCGCAGCGATACTGTCGTCATCCAATGCGTAACGGTCATCCAGACCGGCGGCAGCGAGTGAGATCAGCTGACATTCGCCCATCTTGCTGACGTTGACGCTCAGATCGGCGCCGTAAAGCGCGCAGAGCTTGCGGCTGAGCGCAGTGAAATCGGGGTATGCCTTGCAGGAGCGCGTGAGCACATCCGCCAAAAGCGCGTACTCCGACGCCGTATCCGCTGAAAGCGGCACCAACAGGTTGACAGAGAGCTTCATGGTCTTGAAGCGGCTGTCACGGACGCAGCTGAAATACACGCCGTCCGCGATCTGCTGTCTGTTTATCGAACTCATAGTATCATCTCCAGTTCACATTATCTTTTATAGTATACCACAAATCAAAAGACAATGAAAGGTTTTTCATAAAAAACACCGGCAGTTTTTCTGCCGGCGTCATTACAGTATTAAAATGCTTCGCTGAAAATGTCAGCGGCGTAATCCATCATGTCAGCCAATGCTTCGTCGCCGCATTTTGCGGAGATAGTGTTCATCGCCTCGGTAAACACCTCGGGGGTATTGTGCCGGAAAGAATGCGCGTCGGAACCGAGCAGGTCGATCTGGCCGCGCGAGATCATTTTCAGCATCTTGCGCCTGCGGAAAAACGGCGCCTTGGCGGTGTAGTTGCTGATATTGGTTTGGATCAGCATACCCATCTCGCGCAGTTCGTCGATCTTGCGCGGGTTGTCCATCAGGTTTTCGTAACGCTCCACATGCGGAAGAATGGGTATCATGCGGTGATTGCCCATCACGATCTCGATCTGGCGCAGCGTTCTGTCGGAGAAAGTGCTGTTATACGGAAACTCCGTGAGGATATACGGCGATTTGCCATAGGAGATCCCCTGCCAACTGTCGCTGTTGAACAGGTAGTCGGTCACATAGACCTCCGCGCCGAGTATGATGCGGATATCGGACGGAATATGCGGCTCAAACGCCGCAAACGCCGCGTTTCGCGATTCCAGAAAATCCTCCACGCTCTGCTCATGGGTATAGAAATGCGGCGTGAGACAGATGTTGCGGATCCCCTGCTTTTTCAGGCAGGCGATCAGGTCGAGGCTGTCCTCTATCGTTTTCGCGCCGTCATCAAAGGCAGGCAGAATATGAGAATGTACATCAAATAGCTGCATAGGTTCCTCCTTTGCCGCTAGATTTTATTTGATATCAGAGCGCTTCGCACACCAGGTCGCCCATCTGCTCGCAGCTGACCTTGTTCATGCCGTCCTCGTAAATATCGGGAGTGCGGTTCTGCTCGAGCACCTTGGCGACAGCGGTTTCGATCGCCTGCGCCGCTTCGGGCTGTGACAGCGAATAGCGGAGCATCATGGCGACGGAAAGGATCGTTGCCAGCGGATTGGCGATACCCAGACCGGCGATATCGGGCGCTGAACCGTGGATCGGCTCGTACAGACCGAGCTTGCCGCCGGAAAGGCTGGCGGAAGCAAGCATGCCGATGGATCCGGCGATCATGGAAGCCTCATCGGAAAGGATGTCGCCGAAGATGTTGGAGGTAACGATGACGTCAAACTGCTTGGGGTTGCGGACAAGCTGCATGGCGCAGTTGTCGACGTACATGTGGTTCAGCTCGACCTCGGGATAGTCCTTGGAAACGCGGATGACGGTCTCTCTCCACAGACGGGAGGATTCCAGCACGTTCGCCTTGTCAACGCTGGTGAGCTTCTTGTTTCTCTTCATCGCGAGGTCAAAGGCAACTCTGGCGATGCGCTCTACCTCGGCAACGGAATATTTCTCGGTGTCCCAGGCGGCGTCCTCTTCCCTGCCGCGCTGTCCGAAGTAAATACCGCCGGTCAGCTCGCGGACGATCATGATGTCCATGTCGTCGCCGATGATCTCGTCCTTGATGGGAGACGCACTCTTGAGCGGTCCGAAAATCACGGACGGACGGAGGTTAGCGAACAGTCCGAGCGCGCCGCGGATGCCGAGCAGTCCTGCTTCGGGACGGTTGTTGCCGGGCTGGTTGTCCCACTTGGGGCCGCCAACCGCGCCTAAGATAACGCTGTCGGACGCCTTGCACTTGTCAATGGTCTCCTGCGGAAGCGGAACGCCGGTCGCGTCGATCGCGCAGCCGCCGAGCAGGGCTTCATCATAGGTGACGGTGAAATCAAACTTTTCAGCCGCCTTATTGAGCACCTTGACTGCCTGGTCAACGATCTCGGGACCAATGCCGTCGCCTTTTAATAATGTGATCTTGTAATTTTCCATGTGATATGACTCCTTATCGGTTAGTTTAGGCAATACCGCATAATTCAGGTGTGCGGATTGCGCCGTAGAATTTTTCGTCAGCTTGGTCAAAAAATCGAGGTAAGGCTGACGCCTTGCTGAGTATTTTTTGGACAAGCTGACGGAATAATGATCAAGCAAGGCGTGCGCCGCGAATTGTGCGGTGTTGCCTTTACTCTATTTCTTTCAATATCGGCAGCCTGCTGTAGACCTCGGCTACCTTGTCGCGCTGCCAAAGCATCGGCGTGACGCGCAGCGAGTAGCCGTTGCCGTTTGCCATCACCCATTCAAAGGGCTTTGCCTGAGGAAGTCCGTAGACTGCCAGCAAGGTGGTGATCACGCCGCCGTGCGTAACGATCACGCTTTCGGTCGTGCCGGTCTTCATCAGACCTTCGACAATGCTCTCAAACATTCGGCAGATCCGGCGAAGAAAATCGGCGTTGCTCTCCCCGTGAGGCGGCTGCGCGTCATAGTCTCCGGCGAGCCAGCGTTCAAAGTCGGGCTCGGTTTGAAGATCCTCGGCGGTCTTGCCCTCCCATTCGCCAAAGCTGTACTCGCGCAGATTCGCGATCGACAGCGGGCTGATTTCGGGATAGAGGATTTGGCAAGTCTCGGTGCAGCGTTTCAGGGGACTGGTGAACACCACCTGCGTCGGCGGATAATCACACAGTTCCTTTAGCTTATGCAGTTCTTCTTTCCCCTCCTCGGAGAGGGATACGTCCGTCGTGCCGATATATTTTCCGGCAAGCGTTTCGTCGACCGATCCGTGCCGGATGAAATGTATGAGATAGGATTTCATAGGTTTCTCCGAAAGTGTTTACAATTCGTGATATTTCGGTTATACTATCAGTATAGGACTGTCGTCAGTTCCTCATACTTAGCTATTATTATACTATCAAACAAAACGAGGTGTCAAGGCTTGAATAATGATTTTCCGAGAATTATTACTTTTTTGCGCAAGGAACGCGGTCTGAGCCAGAAGCAGGTGGC